>DATMSK010000199.1:0-16244 GCA_035565395.1 Methylophilus sp.
GTTTTGCTCATGGATAATCCTGTCAGCACAATTTCACCGTCTGCCCCACTATTGGATGACAGGGTGTTGTAGTTGTGTTCCATCCATTTCTTGATGCGCTTGGCATCGCCGATACGGGTAAGTTTTCCCACAGAATCGAGTAGTACCAGGATTAGTGGTTCGCCCGCGATGGTGGCTTGCATCACGAGGCAACGGCCCGCTTCGCTGATATAGCCAGTTTTAGACAGGCCGATTTCCCAGCTACTGTTGCTGCTGTCGCGCACCAAAGCATTGGTGTTATGGAAGTGCAATGGCTGGCGCCTGCCCACACTCAAGTCATAATCAGATGTGGTGGTGATCTGGCGAATCAGTGGATACTGGTATGCAGCATGCACCATTTTGGCCAGGTCCATTGCAGTGGAGACATTGTTGCTGGTCAGTCCGGTGGAGTCTTCAAAGTGGGTGTTCATCATCCCCAGGCTGGCTGCTTTGGCATTCATGTCTTGAATGAAGCGTGCTTTGCCACCAGGGTAATTGGTTGCGAGTGCCGAAGCTGCACGGTTTTCAGAGGCGATTAATGCCAGGTTTAGCATGTCTTCACGTGTCATCGTGGTGCCGACCGGCAGGCGTGAGGAGGTGCCTTTAAGGTAGTCCACGTCCATTTCGGTAATGGAGACCTGCTCATTTAAATTAAGCTTGGCATCCAGTACTACCATGGCGGTCATCAGTTTTGTCACTGAAGCAATCGGTGTTGGGGTATCCAGGTTCTTGGAGTAGATGATTTCATGTGTGTTCTGATTCATCACCAGGGCTTTGGTGGAGGCAATCGAGAGATTGCCGTTGCTGCTGGATTTGCCTTGGAACGAGTCGAACATTTCGGCATCAACGGCTGGCCTGGCAGACTTTCTGGCATGCGTATGCATCTTGACTGGACGCATGGATTTTGTTTTCTCGGGATTCACACGGTATTGTGAAGAGGCTCGCGTGCTATATTTTTTACTTTTCGCTGTAGAGACCGTCTGCTTCTTGGAAGGTGACTTTGCAATGGCTTGACCCGCAGGTGCAAAAGCAATGGAACACATTAGCAATACGTTAAGACAATGCTTGTAGAAACTCATAATCAACCTTCCGAAAACCCATTTCATTATTGCCCAGTTATTATTCAGAGTCAATCACTTATCGCAATTTTTTAGTGTAAAAAATTAAGCCTTTTCTAAGGCTGTTTTCAATAAGTTTTGGTTGCATTCACAGACTGTGGCACAATAATTATCTACTAAACTTTTGATTTTTAAATCATATGTCAGCAGGCTTGAAATACTTCTTTTCTAAAGACCACACTTGGGCAGCGCAATCTGACGATGGCTGCTGGCTGGTTGGGATTACTGATTACGCCCAAAATATGTTGGGAGACCTGGTGTTTGTGGATCCGCCTAAAGTTGGTCAAGCGGTGGAGCAGTTTACCGTGTGCGGGTTGGTCGAGTCGGTGAAAACGGGCTCGGATATCTATGCGCCACTATCTGGTGAAGTGCAGGCCGTCAATGAAGAGGCGCTGGCTTCACCTGAAAAAATCAATGACCATCCCTACGAGACCTGGTTGTTCAAGTTGGCAGCAGGTGCAAGCGGTGTGGATTCATTACTGGACCAGACTGCGTACGAAGCACAACTCTAATGTCATACCGCATTGCGGGAGTTCTCCTGTTATTGCGCTCTTTTGATTTTGAGTGTTGGTTCTGCATAGAGTAAATCTGCCAGTTGTAAAGTTACCACTTTGCCTGATCCGGCATGATTCCCCAGCGATAGAGTGGTGTGGTGGATATTCAGGTCGCGGCTGGCAAACCCCAGAAAAAACAGCGCAGTCAGCATGAAAGATATCTTGAGTGAAAATTGTTGCATGTCGTGCTCCTTAAAGTCTTTTGAATTCAAATACATCGCGGCTGTTTTTATGATTTGCAACGCGAATCAGGTATAATTTGCTTTTACTAAAAATTTTCAGCAAATTGTTCTTCGGGTTGTGTTAACAAATGCCTATCTACGATTTCCAATGTACCGCATGTGGTCACCAGCAAGAGCTGATGCGCAAGGTCTCTGCGCCTTCTGTAGAGGCTTGCCCTAAATGCCAGCAGCAAACTTTTAGCAAGCAGGTCTCAGCGCCTAACTTCCAACTGACGGGTAGTGGCTGGTATGCGACTGATTTCAAAAACAATCAGGCAGCAAGCAGTAAGCCGGCTGAGACTGCCAGTGCTGGTGAATCAGCCAAGTGCAATCCCGGTTGTGCCTGCCACTAAAAAACGATCCCCATGAAAAAATATTTCATCACAGGCTTGCTGGTATTAGTCCCATTATTCATTACGGTGTGGGTGCTCAAAACTTTAGTACAAACGCTGGACCAGAGCCTGCTGCTGTTGCCGGCTGCCTGGCGCCCTGAGGCATGGTTGGGAATTGATATTCCTGGCTTTGGCGTGATCCTGACGGTTGGGATCGTGCTGGCAACAGGGTTGGTGGCGACAAATATTTTTGGGCAGCAATTGATTGAGTTGTGGGAGGGGCTGCTGGTACGTGTGCCTGTAGTCAAATCTATCTATTCCAGTGTCAAGCAAGTGTCCGATACCCTGTTCTCTGACTCTGGTAATGCTTTCCGTCAGGCCTTGCTGATTGAATATCCCCGGCAAGGTTCATGGACGATTGCCTTTTTAACCGGTACGCCGGGCGGCGATGTCGCTAATCACTTACAGGGCGAATATGTGAGTGTTTATGTCCCGACCACGCCTAATCCGACTTCGGGTTTCTTTTTGATGTTGCCCAGGTCGGAAGTGATTGAGCTTGATATGAGTGTGGATCAGGCCTTGAAATACATCATCAGCATGGGTACAGTGGCGCCCTTGCCTAAACACCATTAACCGCAACACACCTTTAACTCTATAAAATTATTATGATGCGTACACATTATTGCGGTCACCTGAACCGCGAACATATTGGACAAACTGTGACACTGTGTGGCTGGGCCCACCGTCGTCGCGACCACGGGGGCGTGATTTTTATTGATTTGCGTGATCGCGAAGGCCTGGCGCAAATCGTGATTGACCCGGATACCAAAGACGCATTTGCGATTGCTGAAACGGTACGTAGTGAGTTTGTCTTGCGTGTGGTCTGTAAAGTACGTGCCCGTCCTGAAGGTACTGTAAACCCCAACCTGCCTACCGGTGAGGTTGAAATGTTGGCGACTGAAATTGAAGTACTGAATGCTTCATTGACGCCGCCGTTCATGCTGGATGACGACAACCTGACCGAGACGGTGCGTCTGGAACACCGTTATATCGATCTGCGCCGTCCTGCCATGCAGAAAAACCTCATGCTGCGCTACAAAGTAGCGAAGAACCTGCGCGACTATCTGGATGAAAACGGCTTCATTGAAGTTGAAACACCAATGCTGACACGTTCAACACCTGAGGGTGCACGTGATTACCTGGTGCCATCCCGTGTACATCACGGTATGTTCTTTGCACTGCCGCAATCACCACAATTGTTCAAACAGTTGTTGATGGTGTCCGGTTTTGACCGCTATTTCCAGATCACCAAGTGTTTCCGTGATGAGGACTTGCGCGCCGACCGCCAGCCAGAATTTACCCAGGTCGATATTGAAACATCGTTCCTGGAAGAAAATGAAATCATGGACATCGTTGAAGAGATGATCCGCCGCATGCTGAAAAAAGTGCAAAACGTCGATTTGCCAGCCAAGTTCCCACGCATGCCATTTTCTGAGGCGATGAACCGTTATGGTTCCGATAAGCCGGATATGCGCGTGACACTGGAAATCACAGAGCTGAGCGATGTGATGAAAGATGTAGACTTTAAAGTGTTTGCCGGTGCTGCCAATATGGCAGGTGGCCGTGTGGCGGCGATCCGCGTGCCTAATGGGGCAGCGATTAGCCGCTCTGAGATTGATGCTTACACCGAGTTTGTGAAAATCTACGGTGCCAAAGGTCTGGCCTATATCAAGATCAACGACATTACCAAGCTGAACGAAGAAGGCCTGCAAAGCCCGATTGTGAAGAACATTCACGTCAACGCGCTGCAAGCCATTATTGAGCGTACTGGCGCACAAAACGGTGATATCGTATTCTTTGGTGCAGACAAAGCCAAAATTGTGAACGAAGCGCTGGGTGCCTTGCGTACCAAAGTCGGCCACGAAAAAGGCCATGTCGATGGTCGCCAGTGGGCGCCATTGTGGGTGGTGGATTTTCCGATGTTTGAGCATGATGAAGAGGCTGACCGCTGGGTTGCCCTGCATCACCCGTTCACCGCGCCCAAAGATGGTCACGAAGATTTACTGGTCAGCAATCCTGGCGCCTGCTTGTCCAAAGCCTATGACATGGTGCTAAACGGCTGGGAAGTGGGTGGCGGTTCCGTGCGTATCCACAAACAGGACATCCAGTCTAAAGTGTTTGATGCATTGAAAATCAGCAAGGACGAAGCGCAAGAGAAGTTTGGCTTCCTGCTGGATGCCTTGCAGTACGGTGCGCCTCCACATGGTGGTCTGGCGTTTGGCCTGGATCGCCTGGTAACCTTGATGACAGGTGCCGAGTCTATCCGTGACGTGATTGCTTTCCCGAAAACCCAGCGAGCTCAGTGTCTGATGACCAATGCGCCAAACGAGGTGGACGAGAAGCAGCTGCGCGATTTGCATATCCGCGTACGCCAACAGAACGTCGCTGGTAGTTAGGACGACTGGCTTGTGTGACAGGCCTGTGTGATTGCATTAAACGCGTCTGCCAATGGGTAGGCGCGTTTTTTATTGGCGTAAAGGTTTATTGGGCTGGAGTATGATCGACTTAACTGCTTATGTGCGTACCATTGCAGATTATCCTAAGGCTGGTATCCAGTTTAGGGACATCACGACCCTGCTCAAGGACGCTGTTGCTTTTAATGCGGCTATTGATGCACTTGCCTTGCGGTATGCGGATGTTGCCCTGGACAAAGTGGTTGGCATCGAGTCGCGCGGATTTATTATCGGTGCGGCACTGGCGAGCAAGCTGAGTTTGGGATTTGTCCCTGTACGTAAGCCGGGCAAGTTGCCAGGTGCCAGCATTTCCCAGGTGTATGCGCTGGAGTATGGGCAAGATGCCTTACACTTGCACACCGATGCAATTGCGGCAGGTGAAAAGATCTTGCTCATAGATGACTTGATCGCAACCGGGGGCACTGCCCTGGCAGCGGTTGCCCTGATCCGGCAATTGGGCGGCATGGTTGAACATGCCGGGTTTGTGATTGATTTGCCGGCGCTGGCGGGTATGCAACGATTGCAAAATATCGGCGTCCAAACATTTGCCTTGTGTCAATTTGAGGGACATTAGTTTTTGTACTATATTGCGCAGGTTATCTGCACCTATTTTTTATACGGCACTCATCAGATTGGAAAATCATGCCATTGACAGGAATTGATCACGTTAACTTTCGCACTGACCGCGACACCATGCATCAGTTGCGTGATTTTTATTGCGACGTGTTGGGCTTGACGGTAGGTAAACGGGTGGCTAGCACTACCTATGGCTACTGGCTATATATTGGCAAGCAAGCAGTGGTGCATCTGGCAGAATACAAAACGGCTGAAGCCCCGCAATTACATGTGCATGGCACCTATGATCATGTTTCCTTCAACTGTAACGACATGCCGGCGATGGAGGCACATCTGCAAAAGTTGGGCGTGACCTATACCACGCGTATCCTGGCGAACGGTATCCGCCAAATCAATATGCGTGACCCGGCGGGTAACGGCGTTGAGCTGAACTTTGCTGAATATGCGGATCCAGACTACGTCATGCGGCCTTCGGGTGACCCGAGCAAGCTTTGATTGGTATTGTGATGTGCATCACATATTGTCGTCAGGCATTCGTTAGACAATTATTTTCACGCAGATCAAAATTAATTATTTGAGTACGGGGAAGATCATGAAAAAAGTATGGATGATGATGTTGGGGGTGATGGCATTGGGCATGGCCGGACAGGCATATGCGGAAGCCGATCCCAAGTTATGGGCAGTGGTCAAAGAGGCATTTTTTCCCAAGCGTGAGATTCAGGAGGTTGATTTCCTGAAAATTGAAGCGCCGCGCCGCGCGGAAAGTGGTGCGCAAGTGCCGGTGACGCTGATTTATGACAAGGCCGCCGCCAATGGCGTGGAGCTTAAAAAACTGTACGTGATTGTGGATGCTAACCCGATTCAACTGGCATCTACCTATCATCTGACCGACATGCTGAATGGTTTTCAGATGGCCACCCGTATCCGCCAGGAAACGGATTCTTTTGTCAGGTTAATTGGTGAAACAGCTGATGGCAAACTGTATATGGGTAAACGTGAAATCCGTGCCGCCGGCGGCTGTGGTGGTACGGTAGATAACAACGAAGCTGAAGTACGGGCAGCCGCAGGCAAGATCAAGCTGAATGTCGATGCACCCAAGTTTGGTGAACCAGCCACAGCCACGTTTAATATCAAACATGTGATGCGCACAGGTTTGCAGCGCGACCTGGTTTCTCAGGGATATGTACCAGCGTTTTATATCAATAAAACGACTTTTACCTATAACGGTAAAGAGGTGATGACTGTGGATGTGGGTGTAGGAACCAGTGAGGATCCTTACATGAAGTTCAGCTTTATTCCAGAGGCCCCTGGCAAACTGGAGGTGGTCGCTACTGATAATGAAGGTAAAACATTTACACATAGCCTGGATGTGCATGGCTGAGATGCCGTTGACAGACAAGGCCTCTTTGGAGGCCTTTTTTGTTTTGGGGCAAATGCCTGGTTGAACACGGTGCTAAAATAACTTCTTTCGGAAAGGGGATGAGATGAAAAGTTTTCGTAAGGAGTTGTGGTTCAATATTCCGGCGCGTATGGATTTCAAGAACATTACGCATGACGTGATGGCTTGCGTACGTGAGAGTGGCGTGAAAGAAGGGCTGGTATTAATCAATGCCATGCATATTTCTGCCAGTGTATTTATCAATGACGACGAGCGCGGCCTGCATCACGACTACAAAGTCTGGCTGGAAAAATTGGCACCACATGAGCCTGTGAGTGGATACCGTCATAACGATACCGGCGAGGATAATGCCGATGCGCATATCAAGCGCCAGATCATGGGTCGTGAAGTGGTGGTGGCGATTACCGACGGCCAACTGGACTTTGGCCCTTGGGAACAAATTTTTTATGGTGAATTTGACGGTCGCCGCAATAAACGTGTGTTGGTGAAAATTATCGGTGAATAAATTGAGTATGAAGTCTCCTGAATTGTTGGCCCCTGCCGGTGACCTTGATCGCATGCGTACAGCGTTTGATTATGGGGCGGATGCTGTTTATGCTGGCCAGCCGCGCTATAGCTTGCGTGTACGTGAAAATGATTTTTCCATGCAGAATCTGGCCATCGGTATTCAGGAGGCGCATGCGCGCGGCAAAAAGTTTTTTGTCGCCAGTAATATTTCACCGCATAACGCCAAGGTGAAAACCTATATGCGCGATATGGCGCCAGTGATTGATATGCAGCCGGATGCATTGATCATGGCCGATCCTGGCCTGATTATGATGGTGCGCGAGCAATGGCCGGAGATGCCGATTCATTTATCCGTGCAGGCCAATGCCGTCAATTACGCATCAGTCAAATTCTGGCAGCGCATGGGGCTGACACGCGTCATTTTGTCGCGTGAATTGTCCTTGGACGAAATTGCCGAGATCCGCCAGGAATGTCCGGACATGGAGCTGGAAGTCTTTATTCATGGCGCCTTATGTATTGCCTACTCAGGACGTTGCCTGTTGTCTGGTTATTTCAATTCGCGGGATCCCAATCAGGGCACTTGTACCAACAGTTGCCGTTGGGATTACAAAGTGCACGATGCCCAGCCTGATGCTGCAGGCGTGATCCGGCTGAAAGAATTCGATTTCCATGCTGAAATGGAAAAATCCAATTTATCTTCCTGTGGATCATTGCCGCGCCATCCGGCAGCAGATGATGTCTACCTGATAGAGGAAAAGGGTCGCCCCGGCGAGTTGCTACCGATCATGGAAGACGAGCATGGTACCTATATCATGAACAGCAAGGATTTGCGCGCGATTGAACACGTGGAGAAGTTGATTGCGATTGGCGTCGATTCGCTCAAAATCGAAGGACGTACCAAATCTAGATACTATGTCGCGCGTACCAGCCAGAATTACCGCCAGGCGATTGACGATGCGGTAGCGGGCAGACCGTTTGACTGGCGTTTGCTGGGTGAACTGGAAAACCTGGCTAACCGTGGATATACCGATGGTTTTTATCAGCGCCACCATACCGCTGAGCATCAGAATTATGTGCAAGGGCACTCCAGTGCCAACCGCAGTTTATATGTCGGTGATGTGGTGGATTACGATGCCGAAAGTGGCTTGGCTTCAATACAGGCACGTAACAAATTTGCAGTAGGGGACAAGCTGCAATTGATTCACCCGAAAGGAAATCGCGATATTGTGGTGGAACAATTGTTTGATAAACGAGGAGAGCCGATAGAGCAGGCTGCAGGCAGTGGACATTTTGTAAAGCTACCGATTGCTGCAGCGGCACTCAATAACGCCATGGTCGCCAGGTATTTATAAACGTTCTGATCAAAAATAAAGGGAAGCTAAGCTCCCCTTTATTTTTATCCTGATGGACGGGAAGGTTTTAACTGTGAATGTAGCTTTCCAATTGCCTGATCAGTTCTTGCTGGTAACTGATCGTTTCTTTCAGGATATCCCCGATAGATAACATCCCTAGCATCTTGCCATTGTCGACGACGGGCAGATGGCGAATACGTTTTTCCAGCATCGTACTCATGGCCGACTCCACCAGATCTGAAGGCTTACCGGTGATGACCTTTTTAGTCATGACATCGCTGATAGGTGTTGTTTTTGATGAGCGGCCTTTGAGAATCACTTCCCGCGCATAGTCGCGCTCAGAGAAAATGCCTACCAGCTCGCCGTCTTTGATGATGGCCAATGCACCGATCTTGTATTCTGCCAGGATCACAAGTGCATCGTATACCGGTCTGCCCGGTGCAATGCTGATAATACCTTGGTGTGTTTTCAGATTGAGTACTTGTTGAAGTGTCTTCATCACTGCCTCCTTTCATGATCACAGACCCCTAATATACACCCATGCGATGTATTAGTAACATATTTGTTTCACTTGACATAATTAGCCAGCTAACTATAATGTAGCTAATTATGTTGCAGCTTAGAGATCTCCCCACCCAAGAAGTCCTGGAAAGGTTTGCCCAGCGGTATCCCGAGGCAGACGTGACAGCTATTGCCAGCTTCTTGATGTTGTTGCGCGTGGCCACAGACTTGTCTGTTGCGCTGGATGCATGTTTGAGTAAGCACGACTTGCTGCAAGGACGATGGTGGGTGTTGATTCTGTTGATGCGTGAGGTGGATCTGACCTCTACGCCATCTGTGTTGGCCGAAAAGTTAGGGATCACGCGTGCAACCATGACCGGATTGCTAGATGGTCTGGAGCAGAGTGGCCTGGTACAAAGGGTTTCTGCACCACATGATAGACGCAGTGTGCAAATCAAACTGACCGAAGTGGGCCAGGCCAAGCTGGATGCAGTGATGCCCGATTATTACACGCGCCTGCGTTTATGCATGCAAGGGTTATCGGAAAGTCAGCGTAACGATCTGCAAAGTATTTTAGGTGTGATAGACCAAGGGATATCCGCCTGGGATTTTAATCAATAATTTCGAAATTCTTAAAGAGGAGTAACACCATGGCAACAGTCGTCGATACTTTGAGCGCGTTAAATCAACAATTTGATGCGGCGTTTAACAGCAAAAATACACAGGCAATTGCGGCCTTGTACGCCAATGACGCAATTGTGATGCCGGCACCGGCCGGTCAAGTAGTTAAAGGCCGTCAGGCTGTGGCTGACTTTTTTGGTGGTTTGATTGAGGCAGGCGTGATTGAGCATGCCCTCACCATGAAAGAGGCTGTTGTGAGCGATACCATGGCGACGCAAACAGGTAACTGGGCGGCTGCAATGATTGGTGAAGATGGTGTGAAGCAACAGTTTAGTGGCAATGTGCAAGTCGTTTTCCAGAAACAGTCAGATGGCCAGTGGCTGGCAGTGACGCATATCTGGAACTAATCAATACGGAATTTATTTTTCGGAACGGACCATATGGATCAACTGATCAAACAACGTTCGCAGGCGCTCACTGCCTTGCTCGTACTCACCATCATCTGGGGTTATAACTGGGTGGTGATGAAGAGCGCGCTGCAATATGCCGGGCCGTTCCAGTTTGCGGCCATGCGTACGTTTTTTGGTGCGCTGGTGCTGTTCCTGGTGTTGTATGTGACGCGTCGCCCAATGGGTTTGACGGAGTTTCCGACCATGCTGCTGCTGGGCATTTTGCAGAACGTTGGCTTTACTGGTGTCCTGATGTGGGCGCTGGTAGAAGGCGGTGCCGGTAAAACGGCAGTGCTGACCTACACCATGCCGTTCTGGACCCTGCTGTTTGCCTGGCCGATGCTGGGTGAGCACGTGCACGGTTGGCAATGGCTGGCGGTGATTGCGGCAGTGCTGGGTATGCTGTTCATCTTTGATCCGCTACATATCCGTGCGGATAGTTTCAGTATGTTGTTGGCAGTATTGTCCGGCGTGTCATGGGCATTGTCCGCCATCATGACCAAGCAGCTGCATAGGCGTCATCCGACGCTGGATTTGATCAACCTGACCGCCTGGCCGATGTTGCTGGGTTCATTGCCCATGGTGCTGATCGCCTGGCTGGTGCCTGCGCCGCCAATAGACTGGTCACCGTACCTGATCGGTGCGGTATTGTTTAACGTGGTGCTGTGTGGTGCGTTGGCCTGGCTGTTGTGGCTGTTTGCCTTGCAACGGTTGCCGGCCGGGGTGGCAAGTATGGCGTCTATGCTGGCGCCGGTGATTGGTGTGATTGCGGCCTGGATACAGTTGAACGAAGTGCCGGATCATATGGAGATGACGGGGATGGCATTGATTATCTTTTCATTGAGCCTGATTTCCTTCCTGATGATGCGCCCTGGTTACGGCAAAAGCCAATAAGCGAACGCTAGTTTGAAAAAAAAGCCTGACATTGTCAGGCCTTTTTTGTTGTGTGCGGCGGTCGCTTGGTGATCGGGCGGCTGTGGTAAAATCATCGGGTTAAATTACCTCAACAACGTTGCTAAAAAATACAAGGAAGCACTATGGCTGGGCATAGTAAATGGGCCAATATTCAACACCGTAAAGGCCGTCAAGACGCCAAACGCGGCAAGATTTTCACCAAGCTGATCAAGGAAATCACCGTTTCTGCGCGCATGGGCGGCGGCGATACCGCCATGAATCCGCGCCTGCGTGCGGCCGTGGCTGCGGCTAAGGAAGAAAATATGCCTTCAGACAATATCACGCGTGCGATTAAAAAAGGCACGGGTGAGCTGGAAGGCGTGAATTATGAAGAAATTCGTTATGAAGGCTATGGTATCAACGGTGCGGCCATTATTATTGATTGCCTGACTGATAACCGTCAGCGCGCGGTAATGGATGTGCGTCACGCCCTGACCAAGCACGGCGGCAACCTGGGTACCGATGGTAGCGTGGCCTTCATGTTCAAGCACTGTGGGCAATTGGTGTTTGAGCCAGGCGTGTCAGAAGATGCGGTGATGGAAGTGGCGTTGGAGGCGGGCGCGGAAGATGTCATTACCGACGAAGATGGCAGTATTGAAGTGATTACTGCCCCGGGCGACTTCGTGACCGTCAAAGAGGCGCTGGAAGCCGCTGGCCTGAAAGCCGTGATGGCACAAGTGACGATGAAATCACTGAATGAAGTGGTATTCACCGGTGACGACGCGGTCAAAATGCAGAAAATCCTGGATATGCTGGAAGATCTGGATGATGTGCAGGATGTGTACACTTCAGCCGTGATTGAAGAGTAATCCGTCATCATTGACTGGATGATTCGTTTTCAATGGCTGCGCAACGTATCTTAGGCATAGATCCTGGCCTCCGAATAACCGGTTTCGGTGTGATCGAGGCCGTGGATGGCAAGTTGTCCTATATTACCAGTGGTGTCATTAAAACAGCTTCTGCCAAAAAAACTGCAAAGGGGGAGTCTGAAAAAGAAGCCTTGCCTGAGCGATTGAAAGTCATTTTAGATGGCTTGTTTGAGGTTATTGCCACCTATCAGCCGACGCAAGTCGCGATAGAAAAAGTGTTTGTGAACGTGAACCCGCAATCGACTTTGCTGTTAGGCCAGGCCAGAGGGGCTGCGATTTCTGCAGCTGTCATCCGCCAGTTATCTGTCGCCGAATATACTGCTTTGCAAGTCAAGCAATCCGTGGTCGGCAATGGCCATGCGCAAAAAGAGCAGGTGCAGGAAATGGTGAAACGGTTATTAAAATTACCTGCTAATCCAAGCCCGGACTCGGCGGATGCGCTGGCATGCGCCATCTGTCATGCACATGGGGGACAAGGGCTGGGGGCACTGGCAACCACAGGATTCAGGGTGAGGAATGGAAGATTAATATGATTGCGCGTTTGCAGGGTAAGTTACTGGAAAAATCACCCCCCTTGATCGTGGTAGATTGCAACGGTGTTGGTGATGAAGTGGAAGTACCCATGAGCACTTTTTATAACCTGCCAGAATTGGGTCAATCCGTGCAGATATTGACGCATATGGTGGTGCGCGAAGATGCGCAGTTGCTATATGGTTTTGGCAGTGAGCAGGAAAAAAATACCTTCAAGCAACTGTTAAAAGTCAACGGTATAGGGGCGAAGTCTGCGCTGTCGATCCTCAGTGGCGTCAGCGTCAATGATTTGATGCTGGCGGTGAGCCAGCAAGAGGTTTCTATGTTGACCCGTATTCCTGGGATTGGCAAAAAAACCGCTGAACGTTTATTGCTGGAGCTCAAGGACAAGTTTGTTGTTACCGGATCGACCTCAGCGCAGCCTGCTGCCAAAGCGGCAACGGATGATATCCTCAATGCATTGGTGGCGCTGGGCTATCACGAGCGCGAGGCTGGGGCGACTGTCAAGTTGCTGGAACCTGGCGTCAGCGTCAGTGATGGTATCCGCCAGGCGCTCAAATATCTTGCCAAGTAACAGTGTGACGGCAGACCTCGGTCTGTAATAGTCAAACGCTGCATGGTATGATGGTGAAAAAATAACTTCATCAACAGCGGCATGAGGCCCTATATTGTTTAGTGTTGTACTGCACTTCATCGCCGATCACTCATGATAGAAACCGATAGACTTGTAGCTCCTGCCACTGCCAGCGCTCAGGAAGAAGCGTTGGAACGTGCATTGCGCCCCAAACTGCTGGACGAATATGTCGGGCAGGAAAAAGCCCGTGGCCAGCTCGAGATTTTCATTAATGCCGCCCGTGGCCGCCAGGAAGCGTTAGACCATGTGCTGCTATTTGGCCCACCTGGTCTCGGTAAAACCACCCTTGCCCATATTGTTGCGAAAGAAATGGGTGTCAATCTGCGTATGACCTCTGGTCCGGTATTGGAGCGCGCTGGTGATTTGGCCGCGTTGCTGACCAATCTTGAACCCAACGATGTCCTGTTTATTGATGAAATTCACCGGTTAAGTCCTGTGGTAGAAGAAATTCTTTATCCGGCAATGGAAGATTACCGTTTGGATATCATGATTGGTGAAGGTCCGGCTGCACGCAGTGTGCGTCTAGACTTGCCGCCCTTCACGCTGGTGGGAGCCACTACGCGTGCGGGCATGTTGACCAATCCCCTACGAGACCGGTTTGGGATTGTGGCACGTCTGGAATTTTATAGTCATGAAGAGCTGGCCAAGATTGTCAGCCGTTCAGCCAATTTGTTAGAGGTGGATATGCAGTCTGCTGGCGCGCTCGAAATCGCGCGCCGCGCACGTGGCACGCCACGGATTGCCAACCGTTTGTTACGGCGGGTGCGCGATTATGCTCAGGTAAAATCTGATGGTATCGTCACAGATGTGATTGCAGATGCCGCTTTGAAAATGCTGGATGTGGATCAGCAAGGGCTGGATGTCATGGACCGCAAGCTGTTGCAGGCCGTGGTTGAAAAATTTGGTGGTGGTCCGGTTGGCCTGGATAATTTGGCGGCGGCCATTGGTGAAGAGCGCGATACGATTGAAGATGTATTGGAGCCTTATCTTATCCAGCAAGGATATCTGATGCGAACACCACGCGGACGCGTGGCGACCATGCTGACTTATCAGCATTTTGGCTTGAAGCCGCCTGCAAGCATGGTGTCAGGTGATTTGTGGCAAGATGGTCAATAATATGTTTGTATTTCCAGTCCGCGTTTATTACGAAGATACCGATGCCGGTGGCGTGGTTTATCATAGCCGTTACCTGAATTTTATGGAGCGGGCACGGACTGAATGGTTGCGGGCTGCTGGTTTTGTGCAGACTGTTTTAAAGCAGCAGGAACAGGTGTTGTTTGTGGTGCATAGCATGCAGCTGCAGTTTAAAAAGCCAGCCCGTCTCGATGAGGAGTTGAAGGTGGTTTCACAACTGATTGAAATGGGGCGCGGCAGCTTTAGTTGCAGGCAACAAATCATACGCGATGAAACCGTTTTAATTGAGGCACAGGTCAAGGTGGCCTGTGTGGATGCAGATTCATTTAAACCCACGGGTATTCCGGCCCGTATCAAAATTGCACTGGAGTCTTCATGAATGTAACGAACGATATGTCGATTTTTACCCTGGTGAGCGGGGCCAGTTTGCCAGTACAACTGGTGATGCTGATCTTGCTGCTGACCTCGCTGGTCTCCTGGTGGTATATCTTCATTAAAGTGTTTTCACTGAAGGCTGCCAATGAAAATGTGGACCAGTTTGAAGCACAGTTCTGGTCTGGTGGTGACCTGAACGAATTGTATGAACGCATTACCGCAGGCAGAAAAACACCCCAGGGCATGGCCAGCATTTTCCAGGCCGGGCTTAAGGAGTTTATCCGCTACAAACAGCAAAAAGATACAGAAGTTAGTGACGTGATGGAAGCGACACGCCGCGCCATGCGTGCGGCATATAACCGTGAACTGGATTACCTGGATTCGCATTTACCATTCCTGGCTTCCGTCGGCTCGGTCAGTCCTTACATCGGCTTGTTCGGTACAGTATGGGGCATTATGAACGCTTTCCGCGGCTTGTCTAATGTGGCACAAGCCACATTGAGCCAGGTCGCGCCAGGTATTGCTGAAGCTTTGGTGGCAACCGCCATTGGCCTGTTTGCGGCGATTCCGGCCGTGATTGCCTACAACCGCTTTGCGGCAGGGGTTGACCGCCTCTCTGTGCGCTACGAGAGCTTTATCGAAGAATTTACCAACATTTTGCAACGTAGAGCCTGATCGGAGTCACTATGAGCAGAACGCGTAAACGGCGCATGATGAACCAGATTAACGTCGTACCTTATATCGACGTCACGCTGGTATTGCTTGTAATTTTTATGGTGACGGCACCAATGACGAACCCTGGAATGGTTGAGTTGCCTAAAGTGGGGCAGGCGCTCAAGCAAAGTGGTGACCCTATCGTCGTGACGGTGCAAAAAGAAGGTACCGTGATGATGGACGGCAAGGAAATGCAGCGTGACGATATGTTGGCATTAATTCGTCAGCGCTTATCCGAAGCCGAAAAGCCAGTAGTCGTATCCGCGGATAAAAACACGCCTTATGGCGAAGTGGTATCGGTCATGGATTTACTTAAGCAGGCGCAGGTAGATAAAGTCGGCTTGCTGTTCCAGAACGAGAAATAAGTGGTTACAAACCTAAGCAGCCAACTGACAATAGTTTAAGCGACATAATTCAGATGAAAAGCACGTTGTCCCCACAAGATCAAGCCATACGTAAGCGTGCCGCAGTGCTTTCGGTATTGATGCATGTGCTGTTGTTTCTGGGCATGATTTTCATGATCGATTGGAAAGCGGTACATGTGAATCCTAGTGTCATGGAAGCGACCTTGTGGGACAGTTTGCCTAGTAAACAACCTGTCAAACCGGTCACGAAACCTGTGGATCCAACACCGCCTCCACCGGCGCCTGAACCGAAACCAGAGCCTAAACCGCCTGAACCAAAGCCACCGCAACCGGAGCCAAAACCAGACCCTCAGGTCAAGCAAGCGGAACAAGAAGCGCAAATTGCACTCAAAAAGCAGGAAGATGAAAAAAAACGGCAATTAGAGGAAGAGAAAAAAAAGGAAGAAGAGAAAAAGAAACAGGAAGAAAAGCTGAAGAAAATTCAAGAAGCTCTGCGTAAGCAAGAGG
>DATMSK010000200.1:0-2674 GCA_035565395.1 Methylophilus sp.
GTCACTTTCTGGGCTATCAAACGGTTTCAAGGCACTTTTCAAATCCACCGTGACGGCTGGTTTGCGGTTTTGCTGTTGCTTAATCGCATCATGCAAAGGCACCCCTGGTTGCCGGCTATAGGTCTCCAGTGCCCGCCCTTCGGTTTTTTCCAGGCGCTGCCGTACACGTATGTCTGCAATCTCTTCAGCTTGCGCGGCCATCCAAGGCCAAGAGAATCCCAGTATGGCCAAGACTTGCCACCGCATCATGCTGGTTTGCCTCCGGTCTGGTGCACAGGCACAGGCTCTGGCGGAATACGCGGCGGAAAACCGTTGAGCAAACGCCACAATTCATAGCCAATGGTCACACGCTCCAGCAACACCCAGCCCTTTGCACTAATGCCCTGGCGCAAAAAGCGCGCAGATGGCCACTCCGGAGTCCCCGGCTTGTGCACGACCATGATACGGAAATGACCACTACCATTATCTGTTGGGTCAACAAATGAAATTTCACCTTCAAAGGTGCCGACACCCACCTGGGCCCAGCCAGGCACCTGGATCGCAGGCCAGCCTTCAAACTCAAGCCTGACCGTGCTGCGGGAAGTGATTAAGGGTGCATCACGGCCATCCACCCAGAGCTCAACGGCACGCTGGGAGGTATGCGGAACAATGACTAGCAAAGGATCGCCTTGCTTGATGATTTGTGATTGCGAATTGACTGGCAACCTGAAAATGGTGCCATCTCTTGGCGCCACGATGCGTTGCATATTCTGGCGTGCCAGCGAAATTTCGGAGGTATGCAGGTTATTCTCACTGTCCGCAGTTTCTCCGCGGATTTTATTGATAACGGCTGTGGTGGAATCCAGGTAGGCCTGGGTATCAGAGCGGATTTGCTGGATATCTGCCGCGGCAGAGCTCGCCTCCGCTTTGGCAGATTGCCATTGTGCCTGCGCACTACTCAGGTTGCGGCTGGCAATAATATGGTCACGCTCAGCCACTTCAAGGTCACGTTTAGATACCAAGCCATCCCCAAACAGGCGCTGAAGGCGTTGCACTTGCTGGCTGGCGGCATCCAGGGTCGCCTGCGCCGCATTGACGGATTCCTGGCTGCTACGGATTTTTTGGTTGGCGACATCCAGCTTGTATTGGGCGGCCGAAATTTTGGCATCACGCGCTGCGGTCAGGTTCTGTTTTTGCAGCTCATAAGCCCGTAACTCGTCCTGCTTGGCAGTCAGTTTACTTTGCAGGTTATCGCGCTGTGCTTCCAAACGCTGCTTGAAATTGGGGTCAGTATCGCTGATCTCCAGCAAGAGATCACCTTCTTTGACTTGCGTGCCCTCTTGGACATGCCAGCGGTAAATGAGCCCATTCACCGGCGCGTCTATCGTTTGTACACGCTCAGAAGGGGAATACGCGGTGACTTTGCCTAGTGCAGTCACGTTTTGCTGCCATGGTAAAAACATGAAGAAAATTGGCAGCCCAACCAGTAGCCAAGCCAGGCGTTTAATCCATGCATGCAAGCGATGTGGTGTTTGCACACTATGCATTAGGGTCATCTGCAACTGATCATGCATGTTGACCTCCTGACTGCCCCTCGTGACTGCCCAGGGCAATCACTTGCTGGAACTGTTGCGCAATATGCTCGAATCGAGTCGTGACGATCAGCATCCACTGTGCTTGCTGACGCTTGAGTAATCTCAGCACCTGATCCAACTCATGCTGGCCTAGACTGTCTAGCAAACCATCGATAATCAGCAAGTGCGGACGGCCAATGATGGCCCTGGCCAACATCAGCCGCTGCAACTGTGTATAGGTCATTGGTGCACCATAATCGGTTAATACGGTGTCGATTCCTTTGGGTAGCTTGCTAATATCCTCCCACAAGCCCAGCACCTGTAAAATCTCGGTCATTGCATCCAAAGTGATTTCTGCCCTATCCAGGCGTAAATTCTCAAAGATAGACCCGTGTTGCCACTCAACCTTATTCGCAATCCCAATTTGGTCACGTAATTGATCCAGGTTCAGTTGGCGTAAATCAATGTCATGATAGTTAACATAACCGTGATCGGGCTGCCTGAGGCCGGTAATAAGCTCCAGCAGGGTACTTTTGCCACTGCCCAATTCACCAAAGACAGCCAGGCTCTGGCCTTGTTGTAGCTCAAAACTGACATGCCTCACTAGCGGCGGTTGGTCAGGATGGCTAAAACTGAGATCCGTCACTTTTAATGGCGCATAACCATCAACTTCAGGCTGATGTGTCCCGGAAGTTTCTACCGGTAACGTCTCCAGTACGCCCAGCTTGTCCACGGCAGCCAGCAAATCGTAAAAATATTCGAGCTTGGTGATGAAGCGCACAAACGCTGATAACACACCAAAAATAATCAGCTCAGCCGCTACGAACTGGCCCAAATTGATCTGGCCCTTGATCACCAAGGTGCCCCCGAGAATCAGCATGCCGGTGCCAATCAAGGCATACATACCGACAGCACCGATCAGTTGCATCATCAATACACGAAAATGTTTGACCCTGGCACCCAGATAGTTTTGTGCAAGCAGCTCTGTATTGGCTGTCGCCCGTTGTTTGGCACCATAAAACTTCGATAGCCATTTGTTACGTGCAATATTCTCTAGCCAGGCGGCCATGTCATACTTGGCTTTTGATTCTTTGATTGCAGTGATTTCCGCCTGTTTACCA
>DATMSK010000201.1:0-2847 GCA_035565395.1 Methylophilus sp.
ATCAGGATTTTTGAGTGCATAAATTTTCAGGTCACTAGAATAGACAAAAGCGCAGCGGATAAACTGCTGCGCTTTTACGTTTAAACAAATATTAATCAATCCTGTAGTTGGGGGCTTCTTTCGTGATTTGCACATCATGCACATGCGACTCGCGCATGCCGGCACTGGTGATCTGTACAAATTCGGCCTTGTTGCGCATTTCTTCGATAGTGGAGCAGCCAACATAGCCCATAGAGGCGCGCAGACCACCCATTAACTGGTGAATGACGGCGACGACACTGCCTTTGTAGGGTACTCGGCCTTCAATGCCTTCGGGGACCAGTTTATCAGCATTAGCTGTATTGTCCTGGAAGTAGCGGTCAGAAGAGCCTTTTTGCATGGCGCCAATTGAGCCCATGCCGCGATAGGACTTGTATGAGCGGCCTTGGTATAACTCCACTTCACCTGGCGCTTCTTCAGTCCCGGCAAACATACCACCCAGCATGACGTTATAGGCGCCAGCTGCAATCGCTTTTGAAATGTCGCCAGAGAAACGGATACCACCGTCGGCAATAAAGGGCACGCCGGATTTTTCCAACGCTTTGGCCACATTGCTGATGGCCGTGATTTGCGGCACACCAACCCCGGCGACGATACGGGTGGTACAGATAGAGCCTGGGCCAATACCGACTTTGACGCAGTCGGCACCATGATCCACCAAGGCTAACGCGGCTTCAGCGGTGGCAATGTTGCCACCAATCACTTGCAGGTCTGGGTAACGTGTTTTAGCCCATTTAACGCGGTCCAGCACGCCTTGGGAGTGGCCATGTGCAGTGTCGACCACAATCGCATCCACACCTGCTTCTACCAGGGCCGCAATGCGTTCGTCGGTACCATCACCCACGCCCACAGCAGCGCCTACGCGTAAGCGGCCCTTGGCATCTTTGCATGCCAATGGGTGGTCGGATGATTTTTGGATGTCTTTAACAGTAATCAGGCCTTTGAGCTCGTAGTTTTCACCGACGACCAGCAAACGCTCCAGGCGGTGTTTATGCAACAGGCCCATGATTTCTTCACGGCTGGCACCCTCACGCACGGTAACCAAGCGATCTTGCGGCGTCATGACGTTACTCACGGCTTGATCCAGGTTGGTTTCAAAGCGCAGGTCGCGATTGGTGACAATGCCAACCACTTTGCCATCCTGCAACACAGGCAGGCCAGAAATCTTTTGCTGTTTGGTGATGTCCATCACTTCACGCACGCTCATGGCAGGGTGAATGGTTACTGGGTCAATCACAACGCCTGATTCGAAACGTTTTACGCGGGAGACGCGGGAGGCCTGCATCTCAACCGTCATGTTTTTATGAATAATCCCCATGCCGCCCAATTGTGCCAGGGCAATGGCCATGCGTGCTTCAGTGACAGTGTCCATCGCAGCAGATAACAGTGGGATATTTAAAGTGATGCTTTTGGTCAGCTTGGTACTGAGGTTGACCTCGCGAGGCATGACATTCGAATGGGCTGGAACGAGTAAAACGTCATCAAAGGTCAGGGCTTGTTGCAACAAACGCATGTGAATTCCTTATCTCCAAAATATAATTATACCGATTTCGTTTTGCCTTGACAAAGCGTTTTGCATTTTTTGCCGAAGATATGGAGCAGTTTGGCATGGTTTATGCATGGATGTTTTCGAATAAAGTATGCGAGTGAGATTGATGAAGATGACTTTAAAGTTGATGTTGGTTTGGGTGTTGTGCTGCAGCCTGCCAGCAGGCGCTGAAATTTATAAGTGGCGCGATGAAAAAGGCATCATGAATTATTCGGATGTGCCACCAAAAAACACAGGGACAGGCACGCAAAAAATCAAGGCGGCCACCGTGCCGAATGATATTCCACTGACACGCTCGGATGCCTATCAGCATGAGGGCGATTCAGCTTCTGCCAACAAAAAACCTGGCGAAAGTCGGGAGGCTGCCAATCAGTCGCCTGAAGCTGAGGCTTTAAAGCTGATGCAAGAGCGTGTGAAAGCGCAAAACTGTGCTGCCGCACGTAGTAATTACCGCAATTATTCAGTTGGTGGCCGCATGCAAAATGTTAATGAAAACGGGCAGAAAGAGTATTTGAGTGACGACCAGATCAGGGAAGGTTTGGCTCGTGCACAGCAAGAGATTGACGAATATTGTCCACCTGAGTAAGCAAATAACGTCAACGACGTCATTTATTTTGTTTTAACTTCCCATTTTTGGCAGCTGCGCGCTGTCGTCTCGCCTCTTTAGGATCGGCAAGCAGGGGGCGGTAAATCTCGACCCGATTAAAAGCATGCAAGATGGTGTCGGCTGCGACCCGTTTGCCAAAGATGCCTAATGTGAGTTTGCTGGCGTTCAGCTCGGGATATTTCTCCAGGATTCTGGATTGCATGACAGCTTGTAATGCAGAGGTCCCGGTTAAGACATCGAGTGCGATCAAGCTTTGCTTGTGTGGCAAGGCATAAGCTACTTCAACCGGGATTGTGTCAGTGGGTGCTTGGCGCATCAATTTACTTCAAGCGCAGCTTGTCTGCCTGTTTGACAAAGCTGTCTACAAAGGTGTTGGCGATATGACTGAATACCGGCGCAATGATGCGCTCCACCAGGCTGTTGGCAAACACATACTCCAGTTTGAATTCGATTTTGCAGGCATCTTCACGTAAAGCGGTAAAGTGCCAGTGACCGGCCAGTTGCTTGAAAGGGCCATCTACCAGCGTAATCTCCATGCGGTTAGGAAACTGTTTGTGATTGCGTGTCGTGAAGTGCTGTTGAATGCCGTGATAGCGGATATGTATTGTGGCCTGGGTGATCTCTTCCGTCCGCTCAATCAGTTCGCTGCCAC
>DATMSK010000202.1:0-4442 GCA_035565395.1 Methylophilus sp.
TTATTTCAAACCATGCCACAACTGTCACATGAATGGCGCTTGTTTATCGCGATGGGCTTTCTGGGCGGGCTGACGACTTTTTCCACTTTTTCGGCACAAGCATTCATCTTATTGCAAAAGCAGGCTTATGCTTGGGCTGGCCTACATGTACTGACACATGTCATCGTTTCAGTGGTACTCACCATCCTGGGATATTGGTGTGTGATGCGTTGGCCTTCAACATAAGCGGTTGATTGGACAAAAAAAGAGGACCCTGCGGTCCTCTTTTTTATTTGCGATGTTTTGATGACACCAGAATTTAATCTTTCTGCGTTTCTACCATCACCAATCCAGCGTCTGCTGCAGCATTGGCTTCCTCTTTTTTCCATTTGGCCGCAGTACGTGGTTTTTTTACCTTGGCGGGTGCTTCAGCGCTAACAGCCTGTTCTGATTTGGTTTCTACCAATTGAATCCCTGCGTCGGCAACGGGTTCTGCTGTTTTCGCGGCAGGTTTACGTTTGCGTGCGGGTTTCTTTTTGGGTGTTTCAGTCTCTGACGTTGCTTCCACTGAAGTTGGTGCAGAGGTGGTTTCCACCAATTCTATTGCAGGTGCTTCAGTTTTATCTGCTGCCTGCTTGCCGCGCGTTTTACTAGATTTGCTGGTGCGTGAGCGGCTACGTGGTGCTTTTTTCTCAGTTGAGCTCTCTTCGCTTGGTGCTGTACTTGTTTCAGCCTTGGCGCTTTCATTTTTCTCTGCAACAGACTCTGTCACAGGCGCTTGTGCAACTGGGTCAACGGTTTGAGCCGCTGGCTTCACGTTAGCTGCTTCTTGGGTTGCAGGTGTCATTTCTGTCGTGACAACTGGCGCTGCATCAACTGTTGCAGTTTCAACAGTAACATTAGCGGTTGCGGTTGTTGCCGGGCTGGACTCATCACGCTGGCGGCGATCACGGCGTCCGTGACGATTACGGCGGTTACCACGTTCACCACGCTCCTGTTTGTTCTCGCTAGCTTGCGTCGTCAGTGCTGGCTGGTTTACATCTGTTTTAGCTGTGTCTTGCGCGGCTTGACGCTCTTGTCTGTCTTTCTGCACAGGTTTTTCTTGTGCCTGGCGTTCCTGACGCTGTTTGTTATGAGTGTTTTCCTCTTTAGCCGGACGCTCGCCACGCTCCTGGTTACGCTCACGCTGGCGATCACGGCGGTTGCGATTCTTATTGCGATCACGACCAGATTCTCTGCTTTCGCGGGCTGGTTTTTCAACCTCTTGCACTACTTCTTTTTCTTCAAGGCCCAGCCAGGATTTGATCACACCGAAGAACGATTTTTTGGCTTCGGTTGCAGGTGCTGCAGCTGGTTTTTCTTCTACGATAGGTGCAGCGGTTGCAGGGGTGATGCCCTTAACTACCGCTTCAGTTTTGGCTGGCGCGGCAGCTTGCTGCAAGCGGTGCTGGTAATCAGATTCGCTAGGCAAGTCCACCATTTTGTAGCTGGCCTGCGTCGTTTCTTCATTCACATCATCATGACGGATACGCAGGATGTTGTAATTTGGCGTTTCCATATGGATGTTAGGAATCAGGATAACCTCTACGCCAGTACGCTGTTCGATTTTGTGGATATCTGCACGTTTTTCGTTGAGCAGGAAGGTTGCGGCTTCAACGGGCAACTGCACCTGGATAATCGCGCTGTTGTCTTTCATCGCTTCTTCTTGCGTAATACGCAGGATATGCAACGCAGTCGACTCAATGCCACGGATATGGCCAGTGCCATTACAACGCGGGCACGTCATGTGATTGGTTTCACCCAGGCTAGGGCGCAAGCGCTGACGTGAAAGCTCCAGCAGGCCAAATCGAGAAATTTTGCCCATTTGAACGCGGGCGCGGTCGTGATGCAGGGCATCTCGCAAGGCGTTTTCCACGTCACGCTGGTTGCGCTGGTTTTCCATGTCGATAAAGTCGATCACGACCAGGCCACCCAAGTCGCGCAGGCGCATCTGGCGCGCCACTTCTTCTGCCGCTTCCAGGTTGGTATTGAACGCAGTTTGTTCAATATCGGCACCTTTGATGGAGCGGCCGGAGTTGACGTCGATAGAGACCAGTGCCTCAGTGTGGTCAATTACAATCGCGCCACCAGAAGGCAGGCGCACTTCACGTGCAAACGCAGATTCAATCTGGTGTTCGATCTGGAAGCGTGAGAAAAGCGGGATTTCATCCTGATACAGTTTGACCCGAGTGACATTGCCAGGCATCACGTGGTTCATGAACTGCAAGGCTTGTTCGTGCACGTCAACCGTATCAATCAGGATTTCGCCAATGTCGGCGCTGAAGTAATCACGGATGGCACGGATCACCAGGCTGCTTTCCTGATAAATCAGGTAAGCACCAGGCTGGAAATTGGAAGCATCTTCAATGGCTTGCCACAGTTGGGATAAATAATTCAGATCCCATTGCAGTTCTTCTGCGCTACGACCAATACCGGCCGTGCGGGCAATAATGCTCATGCCATTAGGCACTTCAAGCTGTGCCATGGTGTCACGCAACTCATTGCGCTCTTCGCCTTCCACCCGGCGTGAAACACCGCCGCCGCGAGGATTGTTTGGCATCAGGACCAGATAGCGGCCAGCCAGGGAGATAAAAGTGGTCAGCGCGGCACCTTTGCTGCCACGTTCGTCCTTGTCGACCTGGACAATGACTTCCTGACCTTCCTTAATCACATCCTGAATACGGGCGCGGCCTTGTTCAGGCTTGTCCTGGAAGTAGCTGCGGGCAATTTCCTTAAAAGGCAAAAAGCCGTGTCTGTCAGTACCATAGTCGACAAACGCGGCTTCAAGTGAAGGTTCTATGCGTGTAATTACACCTTTGTAAATATTGCTTTTACGCTGTTCTTTACCAGCGTGTTCAATATCCAAGTCGATGAGTTTTTGTCCATCGACAATCGCAACGCGCAGTTCTTCTGATTGCGTTGCGTTAAACAACATTCTTTTCATGTAGGGCTCCTAAGTCGAAGCCACAGAATAGCCATCAGTGCCAGGCGGGCCAGGGTTATAAATCAACCACCAGAATTTAACGAAGTGACCTGATTGTCACACAGAAATGTGCAATGGCTTTTGCGAGGCTGACTAAACAGCATGGCAGGCATCTATATGCACTGAGTACAGCAGCGCTTTAGCTGCGGAATACTCGTTTTCTGTTAGGGTGCAGTGAGTGCCTGGCAGGGTTGTGTGACCTGTAATATCCATCGACATTGACTGCAAAAATAAAACCCTAAACAGAGGGTAATTTCGTTAAAATTCGGTTTTGGCAAACGCCGAGCTCATTTGTGTGTTTATTCTGCGTGAGCTTCGGGTTAAATCATTTCTAATTAATTATCGCTACTTGATGGCGAGCGGTATTCACCAAAATTTTTTGATTCTGAATACACTTGCGAGCCTGTAAATCTGGGCCCGGAATGTCAGGGGTTGGTATCGATGGTAATCTCGAGTTCGGCACTGCGATGTTGTCGCCATGGCCGGGAAGACCGCTGATTCAGAATCTCGACAGTATATCTATAAGTCCTGATAAAGCAAAGCACGACCTGCAACTATGATGTCACAAATTCGACCATCGGCATTACAGCCAGCAACCACGGCCTCTGACGGGCGTCCAGCCAGTGACCGCGTCACGCATTTACTGGTGGATGAGGCCTCAGAAACCCAGCGCATTGATAATTACCTGGCCAAAGTACTCAAAGGCGTACCCAAAAGCCATATTTATCGTATTTTGCGTAGTGGCGAAGTACGTGTGAACAAGAAACGTGTAGATGCCGAATACCGTTTGCAACTCGGTGACGAGGTCAGAGTACCGCCTATCCGCATAGCGGAAGCTGCGTCAAAACCAACAGTAAGTAGTGTCAAAGCCAAACTGGCTGAGCAAGTGATTTATGAAGATGACGCCATGCTGGCCTTGAACAAGCCAGCTGGTATGGCTGTGCATGGTGGCAGTGGCATCAGCCTCGGGGTGATTGAACAGTTACGGCTGGAGCGGCCACAAGCCAAATTCCTGGAGCTGGTGCACCGGCTGGACCGTGAAACATCAGGCGTACTGATGATTGCCAAAAAACGCTCGGCACTGACGGCATTGCATGATGCCATGCGGCATCACCAGATGGATAAACGGTACCTGATGCTGGTGCAAGGACAATGGCAAGACAGCAAAAAGAAAGTCACGCTGGACTTACAGAAGTACGTGACCGAGAGTGGGGAGCGCAGGGTGCAAGTGGTCGACGAACCTTTACTGAATATCGAACCAGGTGGCAGGAAATCACTCAAAGCAAGCGGTCTTGTAGCCAAGCGCCATGCGGCCAAAGGCAGATTTGAGGTGGAAACACAAATCTCCGAAACCTGGTTTTACCTCCAGGAAAAATTAGGCGCCTACAGCTTTCTGCAAGCCAAGCTGATTACGGGACGTACCCATCAATTACGTGTGCAA
>DATMSK010000203.1:0-5017 GCA_035565395.1 Methylophilus sp.
ATTTGCTACGGCATGCAAACCATGGCGCAACAACTGGGCGGCAAGGTAGAAGCCCGTGCCAAACGCGAGTTTGGTTACGCTCAAGTCCGTGCCCGCGGTCATTCTGCCCTGTTCCGTGATATCCAGGATGCCACCAATGCAGAAGGTCACGGTTTAATCGATGTATGGATGAGCCATGGCGACAAGGTCACTGAGTTGCCGGTGGGTTTTAAAGTGATTGCCAGCAATGACACCACACCGATTGCGGCGATGGCCGATGAAGACCGCCGTTTTTATGCGGTGCAGTTCCACCCGGAAGTGACGCACACCAAACAAGGCCAAGCCATGCTGGAGCGCTTTGTACTGGATATTTGCGCTGCTAAACCAGACTGGATCATGGGCGACTACATTAGCGAAGCCGTGGCAAAAATCAAAGCTCAGGTCGGTGATGAAGAAGTCATTTTAGGCCTGTCAGGTGGTGTAGACTCCTCCGTAGCAGCTGCACTGATCCACCGCGCGATTGGCGACCAGCTGACGTGTGTGTTTGTTGACCACGGGCTACTGCGCCTGAATGAAGGCGACATGGTGATGGAGATGTTTGCCGGCCGTTTGCACGCCAATGTGATTCGCGTGGATGCGACTGAACAATTCATGGGTAAACTGGCCGGTGTCAGCGACCCAGAGGCCAAGCGTAAAATTATTGGTGCTGAATTCGTGGAAGTGTTTAAAGCAGAAGCGGCCAAACTCAAAGCCAGTGGCGCTGGCCATAAAGGCGCGACATTCCTGGCACAAGGCACCATTTATCCTGATGTGATTGAATCTGGTGGTGCCAAATCGAAAAAAGCCGTGACGATCAAGAGCCATCATAATGTCGGCGGCTTGCCAGAGCAGCTAGGCTTAAAACTGCTTGAACCATTGCGTGATTTGTTCAAGGACGAAGTGCGAGAACTCGGCGTGGCCCTGGGCCTGCCACGTGACATGGTCTATCGTCACCCTTTCCCAGGACCAGGTTTGGGCGTGCGTATTTTGGGCGAAGTCAAACGTGAATATGCCCTGTTATTGCAACGTGCAGACGCGATCTTTATTGAGGAATTACGCAATACGGTAGATGCTACCTCAGGCAAAACCTGGTATGACCTGACCAGCCAGGCGTTTACCGTGTTCCTGCCGGTCAAATCCGTCGGCGTAATGGGAGATGGCCGTACTTATGATTATGTGGTGGCCTTACGCGCAGTGGTCACCAGTGACTTTATGACCGCACACTGGGCGGAGCTGCCTTACAGCCTATTGGGCAAAGTGTCCAACCGCATTATCAACGAAGTCCGTGGCATAAACCGTGTCGTCTACGACATCTCCGGCAAACCACCCGCAACCATTGAGTGGGAATAACTTTTAACTTTTGATTAGCACTCACATTACACAGAGAACAAAACGATGAGCACAAAATCCATTATCCTGACTGGCGACCGCCCGACCGGCCCGTTACACTTGGGGCATTTTGTTGGCAGCCTGCGTAACCGCGTGAAATACCAGCATGAGTATAAGCAGTACGTCATGCTGGCCGATGCACAAGCCCTGACTGACAACATGGATGACATCGACAAAGTGCACCGCAACGTGGTCGAAGTGGCACTGGATTACCTCGCCGTGGGCATTGATCCCAAGTTGTCGACCATTTTCATCCAGTCACAAGTGCCAGAGCTGACCGAGCTGGCATTTTACTACCTGAATCTGGTGACTGTGGCCCGTTTGGAAAGAAACCCGACAGTGAAAGAGGAAATTCGCCTGCGTGACTTTGAGCGCGATATTCCGGCTGGCTTTCTCACCTATCCTGTCAGCCAGGCAGCTGACATTACCGCATTTAAAGCGACGCTGGTGCCGGTGGGCGAAGACCAGATCCCGATGATTGAGCAAACCAATGAAATCGTGCGCCGTTTTAACCGCACCTACAAAAATGCGACGACCAAACAGGAAATCCTCGTTGAGACCAAGGCCTTGGTGCCTGAATTAGGTCGCCTGCCCGGTATTGATGGCAAGGCCAAAATGAGTAAGTCGCTAGGTAACGTCATTAACCTGGGCGCCAGTGCGGACGAAGTGACTAAGGCTGTGAAGCGTGTTTACACGGACCCACTGCACTTGAAAATTGAGGATCCAGGCCATGTAGAAGGCAACATTGCCTTTACCTACCTGGATGCCTTTGACACTGACAAAGCAGCCGTCGCCGAATTGAAAGCCCATTACACACGTGGTGGACTGGCAGACAGCATTGTCAAAAAACGCCTGGAAGCGGTATTACAAGAAATGCTGGAACCTATCCGCACCCGTCGTGCCGAATTGGCTGACGACAAAGGCTACATTTTGCAATTGCTACGTGAAGGCACCGAGCAGGCACGTGAAGTGGCGGCACAAACGATGAGTGAAGTCCGCGCCGCCTTGGGCCTGACCTATTTCTAATACCGGAGCAGACTGCTAAACGCCATCATGAGCCGCGGCTTTGTCAAAGAAGATGACCTGGAACTGGCGGGCACCGATTTACCGGAGCGCCCGCTCAGCCCGCATGCCAACTACGTCACGCCAGCGGGCTTGCGACAGCTGCAGCAGGCGGTAAAAACACTGGAAACAGACCGCTCACAATATGCAGCCCGCAAGGAAGATCCGAATGCACAGCAGAAGCTGGCTGAAATTGACCGCGACTTGCGCTATTTTGCCGCCCGCCTGGAAACGGCGCAACTGGTAGACCCTGATCAGCAACCGCGACATACAGTGTTATTTGGTGCCAAGGTTACCGTAGAGGACGAGACTGGCGAGCAACAGGTTTATCACATTGTCGGCGAGGATGAAGCCGACATTGCCAAGCAAAAAGTCAGCTATGTCTCCCCGGTGGCTAAAGCACTGCTTGGCCGAAAAGTCGGTGATAGTACCATCTGGAAACGGCCAGCCGGTGCATTGTCACTGGATATTTTAAACATCGAATATTGAAAGATTATGAACGTATCACAAGCCATACAGGAACGCCGCTCTATCAAAGCCTATGATCCTGCACACCGCATGACTGAGGCCGAAATTGAGCAATTACTGTCGCTGGCCATGCTCTCCCCGACTGCATTTAATATCCAGCACTGGCGTTTTGTCGTCGTGACTGACCCGGTCCTACGCCACCAGATCCGTGCCGTGAGCTGGAACCAGGCACAGGTTACTGATGCGTCTTTGCTGATCATTTTGACAGCTGACCTGAAAGCCTGGGAAAAAGACCCGGCACGTTACTGGGTCAACGCGCCACAGCCTGTGAGTGACTACCTGGTCAGGGCGATACATGACTACTATACCGACCACACGCAAGCTGAGCGCGATGAAGGCATGCGTTCAGGTGGTATGGCTGCTATGACATTGATGTTGGCCGCCAAGGAAATGGGCTATGACACCTGCCCCATGGATGGTTTTGATTTTGATGCCGTAGGCAAACTGATTAATTTGCCGGCCGACCATGTGCCGGTGATGTTCGTCGTCGTAGGCAAGGCACTGGAAGAAGCCAAGCCACGCGGCGGCCAATTGACAATGGATGAAGTCGTTATTTATAACCGTTTTGAATAAACCTGCCGTTTTCACAAAAAACCGCAGCCTTAGTTAACTTTTTATCGAGAGTTCTTGCATGTTAGTTGCAAACAATATCACCATGCAGTTTGGCTCCAAGCCACTGTTTGAAAATGTCTCCGTCAAATTTGGCGACGGTAACCGCTACGGCCTGATTGGTGCCAACGGTTGCGGTAAATCCACCTTTATGAAGATCCTGGCTGGCGTACTGGAACCCACCAGCGGCAATGTCAGTCTAGACCCTAACGAGCGCATGGCCTTCCTGAAACAGGATCAATTTGCCTACGAAGACCAGCGTGTACTGGATGTGGTGATGATGGGCCACGAGCAAATGTGGAAAGCCATGCAGGAGCGTGATGCGATTTACGCCAACCTGGAAGCCACTGAAGACGACTATATGCGCGCGGCAGAGCTGGAAGGCGTATTTGCCGAATATGACGGTTATACCGCTGAAGCACGTGCGGGCGAGTTATTGTTAGGTGTAGGCATTCCAATTGAACAACATAATGGCCTGATGAGCGCCGTTGCGCCTGGCTGGAAACTGCGTGTACTGCTGGTACAAGCCCTGTTTGCCAATCCGGACGTGTTGCTACTGGATGAACCCACCAACAACCTGGATATTAATACGATCCGCTGGCTGGAAGATGTAGTCAACAACCGTGATTGCACCATGGTGATTATTTCGCATGACCGTCACTTCCTGAACCAGGTCTGTACCCATACCTGTGACATGGACTACGGCAAGATCACCTCTTACCCTGGCAACTACGATGATTACATGGAAGCAAGCATTGCAGCGCGTAATCAACAAGCCAAAGATAACGCCAAAGCCAAGCAGCAAATTGCCGATTTGCAGGACTTTGTGCGTCGATTCTCTGCCAACGCGTCCAAAGCTAAACAAGCGACCAGCCGCGCCAAGCAGATTGATAAGATCAAGGTTGAAGAATTCAAGCCTTCCAGCCGCCAGTATCCCTTTATCCGTTTTGAGTTTGACGATAAAGAAAAACTGCACCGAAATGCAGTCGAGCTGAAAAAGCTCAGCCATGGCTTTGATAAACCGTTGTTCAACAACGTGGAAATGATTTTTGAGGCTGGTGAGAAAGTCGCCATCATTGGTGAAAACGGCATCGGGAAAACCACTTTCCTGCGTTGCCTGGCTGGCGATTTGCAACCCAAGCATGGTGAAGTCAAATGGGCAGAAAAAGCCAAGCTCGGTTATTTTGCGCAAGACCATGAATACGAGTTTGAAAAAGGCGAAGACCTGTTTGAATGGATGACGGCACAACGTCAGCAAGGCGACGATGACAACACCGTGCGCAGCATGTTGGGCCGCTTGCTGTTTCCGACAGAAGCGACTAAAAAATCGGTCAAAGTGCTTTCCGGTGGTGAAAAAGGCCGCATGCTGTACGGCAAACTGATGCTGGCAAAGACCAATGTGCTACTCATG
>DATMSK010000204.1:0-2701 GCA_035565395.1 Methylophilus sp.
CTTTTTGCAACTGCTCATTCAAGACCTGCATGATGTCAGGGTCATAAAGGTAATCCGGGTGCATGCTCATTTTGCAGGTATCGGTAACGGGTGAACCCACGCATAAAATTTTGAGGCGCATTAAAAACGGGATTTTCTGGCGCACTTTTTGCAACAGCGTTTTCAGCTTGCCTTGCACCGTGGTATCAAGGTTGTAGTCAGTGATAAAGAAAGGCGCCAGGCAGACGATGACCTGATTTTTTTTGACTGCGATATACCCGGTTTTAAACCCTTGTACATTGGCGGAATCAAAGGCCAGGTGCAGGCGATAACCTTCCAGGTCATCCTTCATCAGGCTTTTCCAGGTTTCCTCAGAAAACTTGGCAGCGCTGTAGCCGATCTCCACATCAAACACAGGCGATTGTGGAGCGATATCAGATTGAATATATAAAGCCGTTTGCATGATTTAGATCTTCCTCAAAATAAGCACACCACTGGTGCCGCCAAAGGCAAATGAATTACTCATGACGTACGCCAGCGGCGCAACCTGTTGAGCCTGATTCGGCACATAATTCAGGTCACATTCTGGGTCTGGCGTCTCAAGGTGCATGGTGGGTGGCAAGGTGTTGGTATGCAGTGCAACCAGCACAGCGGAGAGCTCAACGGCTGCCGCGGCCCCCATTAAATGCCCATGCATGGATTTGGTGGAGCTAATGGGTGTCTGCATCGCCGCCGGGCCAAACACCTGCTTGATCGCCTTGGTTTCCGTGACATCGTTTAGCTGTGTGCCTGTGCCGTGGGCATTGATATAACCGATCTGGTCGGCACGCAAGCCGGCATCATTCAAGGCATTCTGCATGGATAAAGCCTGCCCCTGCACCGAAGGCTGGGTCATATGGCTAAAGTCATTCGATGAGCCATATCCAACAATTTCAGCCAGAATCACCGCACCGCGCTGCACGGCATGCTCGTACGTTTCGAGCACGAATGTGGCTGCGCCTTCGCCCAACACCAGCCCGGTGCGGTTGGCCGAGAACGGCTTGCAGGAGGCTGCTGCATCCTGCTCATCTTCCTTGGCCAGGGTACGCAGGGCCTCCCAGGCCTTGATGGTGCCAAAGGTCAGCAATGCTTCACTACCACCGGCAATCGCCACCTCGCACCGGCCAAATGCAATCTGTTTTGCTGCTTCGCCAATCGCCACTGCCGCTGAAGAACATGCTGTAGAAAAAGTCAGGTTAGGCCCGGCGACGCCATATTTGGTGGCAATTTGTGACGCAGCTGCACTGTTCATGGCCATCAGTACCGTAAACGGTTTTAAGCGGTTTAACCCCTCACGGAACAGCCGGGAGTAACCTTCCTCCGTGGAGCTGGAGCCAGCCATGCCCGTACCGATAAAACAACCGATGGCGGTTGGGTTCAGGCTGGAAAAGTCCAGGCCGGATTGTTGTACTGCCTGCTCAGTCGCATATAAGGCAAACTGGCTGACGCGATCCAATAAGGCCAATTCCTGGCGGGTGAAATGCTGCTCGCCTTGAAACTGGCATTGCGCGGCAATGCGTGTTTCCAGTTGGTCGCAGAAATCTGCCTTCAGGCGGCCTATGCCGGACACCCCCGCCAGGACATTGTGCTGGAAGGTTTGCATGTCATTACCGAGCGGGGACACAATGCCCGCACCGGTAATGACCACTCTTCTGGCCATGCTCATTACGCAGTCTTGCCAGCAACGAGTAGGTTATTGAGCATATTCACCACATCTTCTACAGTGGTGATTTCTTCCGACGGGTTAGGCACTTTAATGCCGTACTTGTCTTCTGCCTGGAAAATAATGTCAAAAATATCCAGCGAGTCCAGTCCCAGCTCGGTCAACTTGCTTTGCGGAGTAATCGTTTTCTGATCAAGCTCCAGCTTGTTGGCAATCAGTTCGCTCACGACTTCAAAGGTGTTATCCATTTTGTTTCCTTAGCTATTGGCTTCTTTAATCACTGATAAACAAAACTCCGCGCTGCGTTTTGCAATATCATCCTTGCGCTTATCCAGCGTGACCACATGGTAGGTATCGCCGATATAAAAAGTATCAATGCGCGGACTCGAGACTTCCTTTTCCACAACATAGGCATTTTTCAGGCTGGCCATGTCATCCTCGGTGGAATGGACGATCAGCACAGGGACAGAGACGTGGGGCAGACATTTGCGTGCCGCCTGGATCAGCTTGACGCTCTGGTAAATGACGGTTGCCGGGGTCTTGAAATAACCGATTTTTTCAGAAGTCAGGGCATCCTTGTTTTCCAGCACGGCAGCCACCATGGCCCGCGTTCGCTCACATTTAATGCCATAAGGGGCCGTTTCTTCCCACTGCATGAAATAGCGTAGCGGCGAGTACAACACCAGCGGCAACAGGAAGCGCTGCTTGAATGCAGGAATATTCCAGCCGTCATAAAAGAAGGTGACTGATAAAAGGATCACGCCAGCCACTTCAGTTGGATATTTTGCTGCGAGCAGCAATGCGATAAGCGCCCCCATGGAGAGCCCGGAAACAAAGACCGTTTTGTAGTGCTTGCGCATTTCGAGGAACACGGCCTCAATCGAAGCCAGCCATTGCTGCCAGCTGGTTTTACCTAATTCATTGACGGACGCACAATGTCCTGCCAGTACCGGGCAAACCACCGACATCCCTTTTCGTGCAATTTGCTTGCCATAATGCTTCATTTCTGCTGGCGTACCG
>DATMSK010000205.1:0-10494 GCA_035565395.1 Methylophilus sp.
ATTTTAACAGAAAGCGCGACGTCTCGCAGGGCTAATCAATAAAAACGGCCACAGTTGAGTGGCCGTTTGTGATGCAGCTAAGCGGACTAGTAACCCAGTGCGCGTGCGCTCTGGTAAAAGGCAAAACTGACCACCCAGGCCAATCCCAGCGACCAAACGAGTGATAGCCACATAAAACCACTGCTTTTACTCTCGGATTTGAGCGTGGCAATGGTAGACAGACAGGGCGTGTAAATCAGCGTGAATAGCATGAAACTCATGCCTTGCACCCAGTCAATATTAGCCGCAATCTGGTGGCTCAATGCATCTCCCTGTAAGCCATAAATGACAGCCAGCGAACCCACCACAATTTCTTTGGCAACAAAGCCAAAAATCAGGGCAATTGCCAGCTCGGTATCGATGCCGATCGGATCCAGCACTGGTGAGAAGAAGCGACCGATGCTGCCCGCCCAGGTCTCGGGGCTAGCCGGTACCGCTGTCGTGGGTAGGTGCGTAAGCAGCCAGACCATGATCACGCCGATGACAATAAACTTGGTAGCGCGCGACAGGAAATGTTTGACTTCTTGCCAGCCACGCATCCAGATTTGTTGTGGGGTAGGGAAACGGTATGGCGGTAGTTCAAGGACAAATGGTTCGTGGCTGGCAAATTTGTTTTTAAACAGCATGGCCGTGATGAAAATAGTAGCAAAGCTCACCATATAGAGTGAAAACAGTACCAGCGCAGCTTGTGAGGGCGGGAACAGGATGGCAATGATAAACAGGAACACCTGTAATCTCGCAGAACACAGAGACAGCGGGATGGTCAGCATGGTCAGCAGGCGCATGGGACGGCTACGCATGACGCGGGTGCCCATCAGGGCAGGCACATTGCAGCCAAATCCCATGAGCATCATGACGAAGCCGCGGCCATCAAGCCCCATTTTAGCCATCAGCGTATCCATGAGGAAGGCTGCGCGTGACAAGTAGCCACTGTCCTCCACCATGCTCATGACCAGGAAGAACAACACGATAATTGGCACAAACGCTGCCACGGTGCTGAAGCCAGTATACAGGCCATCGAGCAGCAAACCGTTTAACCAGGTCGGTAAGCTGGTGAGTGCGGGTTCGAGCAATTCGCTGCGCAGGGTATCAAACAGCCAACCCATACCTTCTTGTAACGGAGCGCCTACCGTGAAAATAAACTGGAACAGCAGGAATACCGATAGTAAAAAGAGCGGTAGGCCCAACCAGGGGTGTAATAGCACCTTATCTAGGCGGTCAGTGAGTGAGTGATTAAGTTGCAGCGGGAAATGCACCGTGCGGTCTATGATCTGGTGCATTTCCTGCTCAATGGCATTATCCATTTCCAGTTTGCCGGCAATGGTTTGCGGGGTAACGAGGTTAGGTTGTTGCAACATGGTTTGTGCCGCCAGTTGCAAGGCTTCTGGGCACCCTTGCCCGTATTTGGCGCTGATGGTACGCACAGGCAGGCCTAGTTGCTTGCTCATGGCCTGCGTGTCTATGGTGATGCCTGCGCGCTTGGCCTCGTCTTCCATGTTGAGCAGCAATACTGCAGGCAGGCCAAGTGAGCGGATTTGCAGTGCCAGTGACAGTTGTCGGTCAATCTGGGCGCTGTTGAGAATAATTAATACCAAATCCACGGCATGATGGCTCAGGAAGTGGCGGACGACGTGTTCATCATCAGAAAAGCCATGCAGGTCATACAGGCCGGGTAAGTCCACCAATTCGGCAATATGGCCGCCCAGCAATATCTTGGCACTCATTAAGTCGACCGTGATGCCAGGCCAGTTACCTACACGGGCAGAAGCACCGCTCAATCGATTGAACAGGGTGGATTTGCCCGTATTGGGCATCCCGAGTAAGGCAACGCGTTTCATGCTGTAGTAGATTCTGTAGAGTGTGACAGTGGATGCAAGTGGATCGCTTTGGCGTCCTGCAGGCGGATGATGACATCCGTAGAGCCGATGCGCACATGCAATGGGCCATTAAAAGCCGCTTGACGGATTACTTCCAGTTGTTTGCCAGCACGGAAGCCAAGGGCACCCAGGCGCTGGCTTAAGGCTTGCTCTGCATGGATGCGATCAATCACAGCAGTTTGGCCTGGTTTGAGTGCGTCAAGATGCATGGTGGTTTTATAAATGAGAATAATTCTTGATTTTATCTTAGATTGCAGGACAAAGAAACGGTTCTGTGCCGACCTGCAATAACGTAAGACTTCGTTCGAGTGATTTTGGGGCAATAAAAAAGCCAGTCTAGACTGGCTTTTTTATTTAAATACGTCAAATGCAAGCTTATTTTTTCTCGAGGCCACTGACGTCAATTTTGGCTTTGTCTTTCAGGCCCAGCATGTATTTTTCAAGCTTGCGTTGTTGTAATGTACGCTCAATGCCTTCCTGTACTTTTTCGTATGGAGGCGCTTGTAGGGCACGGGTGTCAACCAGCTTGATCACATGCCAGCCGAACTGGGACTGTACTGGCTCAGGCGTGGTTTCGCCTTTTTTCAGGCCAACCAGTGCTTCCGCGAATGGTTTGACCATGCCGGCAGGAGAGAACCAACCCAGATCGCCACCTTTGTCCTTAGAGCCTGGATCCTGAGATTTTTCTTTGGCAATCTTGGCAAAGTCAGTGCCTTTTTTCAGGTCAGCAATAATGGCTTTGGCTTCAGCTTCTGTTTTTACCAGGATGTGACGTGCATTGTATTCTTTGTCACCCAGCTCTTTTTTGTATTGCTCGTAGCCTTCTTTTTTCTCGGCATCGGTGACAGGATTTTTCCTGATGAAGTCAGCGAGGAAAGCGTTGACCAGCAACTTGCGGCGGGCCAGTTCTTCACTGGCGATAAAGTCTGGTTGTTTATCGATACCTGCTTTTTGCGCTTCCTGGTAAGCGAGCTCTGAGCCCACCAGTTCATTGACCACGGCAGCTTTCATGCCGTCATTAGCTTTCTGTCCGGTACGTGCTTCAGCATCTTTCAAAATGAAATCTACCCAGGATTTTTTAATTGGCTTGCCGTTGACGGTGGCAACCGCATCGGCATCCGCCGCATACACATGTGGCAGCGCGCTAAAGCAAGCAATCGCCAACATTACTTTCAAAAATTTCATGCAATATCCTTATATAACGATTTGAATTGGTGCGATATTAAAAAACAGGATTGTTTCAAACAAATGACTCATCAGTCGATAAGGCCTGAATACTGAGCGCGTGTATGCGATGAGGCATTAAATCTTGCAAACATTGATAGACCATGCGATGGCGCATTATCTGTGATTTTCCCGAAAATAGCGAGCTTTTTACCTTGATGGTGTAGTGCCCGCCGCCTGTGTTTCCTGCGTGTCCGCGGTGAAGCTCACTGTCATCTTGAATTTCCAGAGCTTCAGGGGCCAGTGCCTGTAAACGTTGTTCAATTTCTGAGCGTAACATTTATGGCAAGGTTTTTCTAAATGGTTTGACCACGACCTGCCCATAAACGCCAGCATGTACGAACGGGTCATCATTTGCCCACGCCGTGGCAGCCGCTAAAGAATCAAATTCGGCCACAATCAGGCTACCGCTAAAGCCCGCCTCGCCAGGGTCTATGCTGTCTATGGCGGGTAATGGACCTGCCAATATCAAGCGACCTTCACTTTGCAATTGTTGTAGTCTTGCTAAGTGCGGTGGGCGGTGCTCCAGCCTCAATGGCAGGCTGTTGGGTGTATCTTGTGCATAAATCATGTAAAGCATGGCAGTTTTCTCTTAGTCAGACTGAAGGCGTGTTTTGTTCAATCCAGTGATCTTTTAAGGCAAATACCTGCGCAATAATAAAGATGAACATCAGGCTGGTGGCACCAAACAACTTGAAATTGACCCAGTCATCTTCGCTGAAGTGGAACGCGACATACAAGTTTAAAATGCCCATGCCGACCAGGAATGCAATCCAGCACAGGTTTAGCCTGTCCCAGATGGCTAATGGTGGAGCCATCATTTTGCCTAACATGCTTTCAATCAGGTTGCGTTTGAATAGATAACGGCTAAACAGCAGTGCCAGTGCGCCTATCCAGTAAATGGCCGTGGGTTTCCACATGATGTAGGTTTTGTCATGCAGCAATAAGGTGATTCCGCCGAGTACAGTAATCACCGCACCATTGATCATCAGCATTTTGTCTATCTTGCCGCGTTTGATCCAGATAAATAACATCAGCACCAGTGTGCTGATCATGGCCACCGCCGTGGCGGTGAAAATCCCGGCTTTTTTATAGGCAATAAAAAAGAGGATGACGGGCAATAAATCGGTAATGACTTGCATGACTGGCTTCAGGCGACTGAATTCCTGCTATCTGTAAGGGCACTATTTTGCTATGATTTCTGTCGAAATGTAAAGGTTGCCTGTTTTACTGCATATCCCTTCTAATCATCAATGTCATCATTATCCATCATGTCAGTCCCCATTGATTTACATTGTCATTCAACCATGTCGGATGGCTTACTTACCCCGGAGGAGCTGGTTGCGCATGCTGCTAGTAAAGGCGTACGCGTGCTTGCGCTCACTGATGATGACGAAGTGAGCGGGTTGGCGCGTGCTCGTTCTGCTGCCGAGCAACTGGGTATATCTTTTGTGAATGGTGTTGAAATCTCGGTGACCTGGAAAAAACGTACCTTGCATGTGGTTGGTTTGCGGGTAGACCCTACGCATCCAGCCTTGCTGGAAACCTTTGCCAGGGTGCGAGAAGGCCGCAATGACCGCGCAAGGCAGATTGCTGAAGGCTTGGCCAAGGCCGGCATTGGTGGTGCTTATGAAGGTGCCCGTGAAATTGCCGGCAACAGTGTCATGACCCGCAGTCATTTTGCCCAGTTTATGGTGAAGCACGGGCACGCCAAGAACATCAAATCAGTATTTAAAAAATACATGGTAAAGGGCAAGCCCGGTTACGTAAATCATGAGTGGATGAGCCTGGAAGAGGCGTTGACACTGATACGTAACAGTGGGGGCGTTGCTGTGCTGGCACACCCGGGCCGTTATGACCTGGGATTTGTAAATATGCATTTGCTATTGCATGAGTTCAGGAATCTGGGCGGTGCGGCAATTGAAGTGGTGACCGGCAGCCATCAGCCCCCACAATATGACCAATTCGCCAAGCTGGCACACCGGTTTGATTTAAAAGCTTCACAAGGGTCTGACTATCATGGGCCAGGCATGTCTTATATGGAAATGGGGCGCTTGCCAGCCTTGCCGTCAGGATGCATCCCTGTCTGGCAGGATTGGCCGGAAGCCAGTCAATTACAATAATCATTTATGGCACAGTATTTCATTATTCATGCGGAGAATCCCCAGGCAAGATTGATCCAGCAAGCGGTTCAGCTGTTAAAGCAGGGCGGGGTGCTCGCATGCCCTACGGATTCCAGTTACGCATTGGTATGCCTGATGGATTATAAAGATGCACAAGTGCGTATCCGCCGTTTACGTGGTGTCGATGATGAGCATCCATTTACCCTGATTTGTCGCGACCTGGCCGAGATTGGGACCTATGCCAAAGTCAATAATAGCCAGTTCCGGTTGCTCAAGGCGATGACACCTGGTGCGTATACGTTTTTACTTGAAGCCAGCCGGGAGGTGCCACGACGCTTGCAACACCCCAAACGTAGTACCATAGGCCTGCGGGTGCCCAGGCATGTGGTGACACAAGCTCTGTTAGAGGCACTGGACTCGCCTATGCTCAGTATGACTTTACAGCTGCCGAGAGACGAAGCGCCCATGTCAGTGGGGTGGGAAATCCGCGAAACCCTGGAGCACCAGATTGACGCAGTGATAGATAGTGATATTGTGCATGTGGGCGCGACCACCGTGCTGGATTTAACACAAGACCCACCCGAGCTGGTACGCGCTGGTGTGGCGCCCTGGCCTTAATGTTTTTTGGAAGTATTTTGCATGGAAGAACTCACCGTCGTACAAAAAATAGCTGCTTATGCCCTGCCTATCCTGTTCGCGATCACAGTACATGAAGCCGCGCACGGGTATGCCGCCAAATATTTTGGTGACCTGACCGCAGAGCGCATGGGAAGGATCACGCTCAATCCATTCAAGCATATTGATCCAATCGGGACCATCCTGTTGCCTGCCTTGAGTATTATGCTTGGTGGTGTGTTGTTTGGCTGGGCCAAACCGGTCCCAGTCAATTTTGGCCAACTGCGCCGTCCCAAGCAGGATATGTTGTGGGTGGCGCTCGCGGGTCCGGCCTCCAATTTTGTGATGGCCTTATTCTGGGGATTGTTACTGGCAAGAGTGGGGTTGTTTCCCGAATCTGCACAAGCTTACCTGGCACAAATGAGCCTGGCTGGCGTGCAGATTAATCTGGTTTTGCTGGTATTGAATTTATTTCCATTGCCACCGTTGGATGGCGGACGTATCGCGGTGAGTTTATTGCCGATGAAAGCAGCAATCAAGTTTGCCCAGATTGAGCGTTACGGCATGTTTATCCTGATTGCTTTGCTGTTTACCGGCATTCTGGGCATTTTATTATCCCCAGTGCTCCGGTTTTTCCAGCAATTGCTAAGCATACTCATTATGTAAGCTTATAGGCGCAGCCGCAAGCTGCGCCACTTACGACTAGCGTTTCATCGCTTCCAGGGTGAGTTTGGTCGGTACATGGTCACGCTCTGCCTTGACCGTTGTTGGTTGCGATATTTCCACACGCTCGGTACTCACGCCTGATTCAAGCAAGGATTTCTGGATAGCCATTGCACGCGCCTTAGACAAGCTTTGCAAGTCAGCCTCAGTGACCTGGATGCTGGTCGTCAATGTCTCCTGTGCTTGTTCATAAAAACCATCGGGTGTTTTCTCCAGTTTGGCTGCCAGTCGTTTGAGCAAGCCTTTGTTGGTTAAACGGTCATGCAGGGCCTGTATTGCCGATTGCACTTTGGGATTGTTCAGGTCAATCGGCCCTGGCGCTTCACCAGTTTTGAGGCGTACGCCCATTTCTTCAGCCACTTGCTGGCGCAGCGTTGCTTCCTGGATGGCGCGTGTGTCTGCTACGACAGCATACCCAGGCACAATGCCCAGTTTTAGCTGCTGTCGTTTGCCCAGTGCAGTAGCGACAGACTTTAGTTTTTCCATCTCGGGTGGCAAAAGGGTTGCATTGCCGGAATCAAATACGATCGCTTCCAGTTTTTCACCGCCACCAAACAGTTTGCCCAGCGCACTAAATGGCGCGGTGACGATTTTGGTCAATACATTGGTAAAGGCTTTCCAGATAATGCCGCCAAGACTGAACTTCGGATCGTCCAGGCTGCCGCTGACAGGCAAGTCCAGGCCAATCACACCATTGCTGTCTTCGAGGATGGCAATCGCCAGGTCCAGTGGCAAATTGGGGGCATCCTTGCTGTCGACACGTTCCCCAAGCGTCAGTTTGTTAATCACGAATTTATTTTCGCCCGCCAGTTTTCGCTGTTTTATTTTGTATTCCAGATCGACTGACAGTTTGCCTGACTCAATTTTCCTTCCGGCAAATTTGCCAGAGTAAGGCGTTAAACGGTTCATTTCCAGGTTGGTAAATGCCAGCTTGATATCCGTAAATTCGGTGGTTTTAAATGGCTGCAGTGAACCGCGGATACGCGCCGCACCATAATCATCGACCTTACCGTCCAGCTCGACTTGTGCCGTGGAAGACGGATTGCTGGAAATGCCATTGATGACGCCACCTAGTGTGTGGATATGCGTCCCAAAAGGTTGTGGTAACGATAGGTCCGCAAACTCCAGTTCCGCATTGTTGATGCGTACACTATCAATTGCGACCGGGAAATCAGTGCTTTGAGGATTGCTGGCAGCCTTTGTCTGGGAGATGTTTTTACTCGCCGTGGAAGGGGCGGATGATGGAGTCCCTTCCACGGCTGGGCTGCCCGCTGACGACGGTGTACGCATTAGCTTGCTAATATTCAGGCTTCGGTCAGGATAAATAATGAATTTGGTTTGAGGCTTGCTCAGGGTCAGTGTGCTGACTTGCAATGTATTAGGCGCGAGTGAAAGCGCCAGTCCTTCCCCTTGCAATTTCTCCCAGCGCAGAAAGGGTTGCTGGCTATCCTCTTCGATAATGGATAACTGGTCGACGCTGAATCCGCCGTCAAATTTGGTGGCGCCACTGGGTGTTTGCTGCAATTTCCCTTGCAGGCTGGCTGAGCCATTTTCCAGGCGTAACAAGGCGACTTGTTCGATATAAGGCGCGAACGGCTTCAAGGATACATCAGTCAGTGCACTCTGTGCTTCCATTTTGAAGGGTGACGCGGCGAGTTTGCCTTGTAGCTTGAACTGACCGCCTTGCTTGATTTTGAAGCCTGTTCTGATTGGCAACAACCGTGACATGTCCTGGCTTAAGTCAGCGAGTTCAATATTGCCCTCGGTAATATCCAGTAAGACAGGTCTGGGCGTAGACTGGTCTTCGATATGAAGATCGGCCTGCTGTAAAGCCAGTCGCTTCAAGCGGTATGACCATGGGTTTGTGTGGGTTGCCGTGTGGCTGGCCGGGGCAGCATGCGCAGTCTGTTTGCCGGTGGCGCGCGCCAGCATTGTCTGCCAGTTTAACTGCTGGTCAGCCTGCCGGATAACCGCAGTATTAAGTCCTATCAGTTGAATGGCGGAAATGTCTGCTTTTTGCTGTTCGAGGGCCAGTCGCATGTCACTCACCGCAAGCTTGGCAAGGCGGGCGGCTGGTTTCTTGTCCGATTGTAAACTGAGCTGTGAGGCATCCAATTGCATGTTTTTCAGTGCCAGACCTGAAGTGTTATCCACTGCCAGTTGCAGATTAAGGTCATTGACCATCGTTTGCAGTGGCTTGATGAATCCTTGGTCGGTATAAGACAGCTGCCAGTGTGCAAACGCAAGTTCATGTATGCTGAAGTGAAAAGGTTGGCTGGATTGCTCGTTAACCGGTTCTGGCTCAACTTTCGCGATGGACGCAGGTGCAGTGGCTGGGGATTCAAATACCTGTTGCCAGTCCAGTTTTCCTGAGGCGGTTTGCGTGGCAGAGAGTTGCCCCTTACTTAACTGGATACGTGCGATATCCGCTTGTCGTTCAGCCAAATTAAAACTGGCATTTTCGATGGACAGTTCCGGCAGTTGTAATAGTGTTTGCTGGGCATGTTGCACTTGTGCGTGTTGCAGGGTGAGGGTGAGGTGATCAAAGAGTAGTTGTGCTTCCTTATCCAGGTTGAATACCAGTTTGGGTAAGGCAAGTCTTGTGGAGGCAATCGATAGGAATGATTGTGGTTTATGTAATGTGAGTTGATTCAGCTGTATATCAATGCCATCTGTTGTGACCGCAAGTTGCGTCTGCTGGTCCAGTACCAGGCGTTTGGTATTGAATGCCAGTTGGTCCAGTTTCAGTTGATCTCCTTGAGCCAGTTTACCAGCCAAATTATTGATGTTCAGGCTGGTATCTTGCACCAGCAGTTTGGGATGTTGATTAACCAGGGAGAAATCATAGTTGAGTTTGCCAGCAAACGTCCCAGCCTGGACCTGGACTGGCAGCGCGGCCGGATTGACCCATTCCATCAGCTTGGCGATTTGCACGCCTTCGATGGCTAATGCCCCTTGGGAGGCAAGTGGATTGACGCCGAAATTGCCTTTCCATTTTAATGTGCCTCCCTGAGCTGGCAATTTTGCAGTAATCAGGTAGTCGCCCCTGTCTTTGGGTAATGTGGAAAACCCTTCCAGTTCAAAATCCAGTGGTTTCAGCGAGGCTTGCAATGCGGTTGCCTGATGGTCATCCAGATAGGCGACATTCCCTTGATGGATCGCAATGTTTTCGATGATCACACGTGGCAAATCTTGCTCTGGCGGGGAAGGGTTTTCGTTAAGCTTGGCGATCAGATCTGCCCAGTTAAGACGGCCTTGTTTGGAAATATGGACATTGACGTATGGGGCTGTCAGTGTGATCTGTTTCAGTTTCCAGGCCCAATCCAATAATCCGCTCGCCTCCAGGTCGACGACCAAACTGTCAAATGAGGCCAGAGGCTTCCCATTTTTCTCGGTGAGTGACAGTTTCTCGATGGTAGTTTTGAGGCGTAAAGGATCAAACGTGACTTTTTCTACACTGGCTTTACTGGCCAATTGCTTTTCTGCAACCCATGGCACTAACCATTTCGCCAGTGGGTTGACCGCGAACCAGGCAAATAAAAAATAAAATACGATCAGTCCGGCAGCAATCCTCACGACCAGGGATTGGGATACGCGAGACCAATTGAGATGGGAAAAGTTTGAGCGAAGGCGGTTCAGCATAGGCGTTAATTTATCAGAATTTAAATGTTTATACCGTTGTTGATGCTACGGATAATACAAATCATTGCTGCAAATGAGGCGTCTATTGGCTTGAAGGTGACATTGCCATCATTTTTCATGTATGCTTAGATCAACACGTTACACAGGATGCTGTTTTCAGCAGTAAATATGGCTTCAGAGCCGGATAAGTTGTCTCACAAACCCTCTCTTTTAGAACGATTAAGCCATTTTCTTCTGCGCGAGCCAGAAGA
>DATMSK010000206.1:0-15852 GCA_035565395.1 Methylophilus sp.
TCATAAGCCAGCGCATCCAGCCCGGTCTCTTCTTTCACTTCGCGGATGGCGGCGTCATAGGGTGTTTCACCAGCTTCAGTGCTGCCCGTCACCGATTGCCAGAACCCAGCTTTGTCAGCACGCTCCAGTAGTAACACCTGCAGATCGGGCGTGTGGATCAAAATGAGTGCAGAGACGGGAATCTTGTATGCTTGCGTCATGCAAATATTGTCTATAAAGATTGCCATATTGTCTACGACAGCCTTTCATTTAATCAGCTTGGCAACATGGTGGTTGTGAAAGATTGTGGTAAGTAACTTACAGTATTATCATCAAAAAATAATGCATAGAGAAACAGGGAATGATTCAATGTTGAGGCGTCAGCGAGGCTGGGCATGCGGGATGCTCATGGTATATGCGCAAGCCATCTCTGCCGGGGAAGCGACCTCGGCCAGAGGCCAGTTCGTTCCTCCTGAGCCAGGTGCCGTTCAATCTTCATTCAATCAGGCCTTGCTTGGCCAGTTGACTTTACGCCAGGCAGAGCAGTTGTTTGCAAGCGGTAACCGTGAATTGCTGGCTGCCAAGCGCGCGGTAGAAGGTGCTGAGGCGAATACCCTGATTGCGGGCCAGCGCCCGAATCCTGTGTTGTCGTTAGGACTTTCCAGTGTCAATGTCAATCGTGGCCAGGGGAACATGAACCAAAATGGCGCCAATGGCGTTTGGGACAAAACCTATAACTCGGCCCTTCAAGTCAGCCAGTTGTATGAGCGTGGGAATAAACGTGAGTTACGTACCTCGGTCGCCGAGAGTGCCGTCAAAGCTTACGGGTTTGATTTGAAAGAAACCTATCGCCAGCAAGCATTGGCGATGGCCATGGCGTATTATGACCTCAAACTGGCGCAGGAAACCTTGCTGATCCAGCAGGCCAATGTCGCCTCATATGACAATACCCTGCAGGCTGCACAATTGCGGCTTAAAGCAGGAGATGTGGCTTCGGCAGATGTGGCGCGTATTCGTGTAGATGCTTTACGTGCCAGCAACGACTTGCGCCAGGCAGAAGCGACCTTGCAAAAAACACAGGCCACGTTAGCGTATTTGCTGGGTAAAGATCAGGATGCCTCCAAACTGTATGCTTCAGACCCTTGGCCCGGTTTGACTTCAGACCAACTGACGGGTGCCGAGAGTGCCTGGTTGCCACAGCGCTCAGATGTACAAGCTGCCGAGGCGCGCATGGAGCAGGCGCAACAGGCAAGAAAGCTGGCGGAATCGCTCAAGACCAGGGATGTAACCTGGTCGCTGGCTTACCAACACTTCCCGGGCCAGGAGCCTGGTTCCGCGCCGGATACAGTGGGGGCCTCTGTCAGCATTCCCTTGTTTACCAACTACCAGTATGAAGGCGAAGCGGCTCGCGCCGAGGTCGATTACACCAGTGCCATGGAAGCCAAGGAGCAGGTCAAGGCGGCCGCAGTGGCGGAAATGCGTCGCGCCAAGGCAGATTTACAGGCCGCGGTAGATAAAAACCGCCGGTTTGACCAAAGTATTTTAAGCGAAGCGCAAAAGGCGGCAGAGGCGGCTGAGTTTGCTTATCAGCATGGCGCAATGAGTGTCATGGACCTGTTGGATGCAAGGCGTATTTTACGGGCTTTGCAACTGGAGTCTGCCAGTGTCAAAGCAGATTATGCCAAATCACTTTCTGCTTGGCTGGCGGCAACCCGCCAGGCCTTTACTAACCAAGACTAACGCCTATGACCATGCCAATATTTAATCATCCCCTGACATTTCTAGCCTCTACCAAGAGCAGAATTGCATTGGTACTACTGACCTTGTTGACAGGACAGGCTTATGCGGCAGACAAAACCGTAGGTAACGCACAAAATCAGGCCGCCAATGAAATTGTGCTGACGGCTGGTTCGCCACAATTGACCAGTTTAAGGGTGGAACCGGTAAAAGAAATTCCGGTGCCGGTCACTGAACCCTTAAATGGCAAGATTGTATTTGATGAAAACCGCACCGCCCGTATTTTTTCACCAGTTGCTGGCCGTGCACTAAGTATCAAAGCCGAGGTGGGTGACGCGGTAAAAGTTGGACAGACTTTATTGGTGATGGATTCTCCCGATGTCGGTGGGGCGGTGGCGGATGTACGCAAATCACAAGCAGACTTGCAACTTAAGCAGCAAGCATTGGAGCGTAGCCGGATGCTGGTGGATCACGGTGTATTGGCGAAAAAGGAAGTGGAAGTCGCGCAGGCTGATTGGGCTAGCTCACGTGCAGAGTCTGAACGTGCTACCGCCCGCTTAAAGAACCTGGGAGTTTCGACAGCAGCCAATGATAACTACGCAGTGCGCTCACCGATTGCCGGTATGGTGGTAGATCGCAAGATCAATCCTGGCAGCGAAGTGCGTCCAGATGCAGCCGATCCGCTGTTTATTGTGACAGACCCTAACTACTTGTGGGCCAGTATTGATTTACCCGAGCGAGATTTAAGCAGGATATCGCAGGGGCAGAAGCTCAGCATACAAGTAGATGCCTATCCTGATGAAGTATTTAGCGGTGAAGTGAAAACCATAGGCGTCATGGTGGACCCGACGACTCGACGCATTCCGGTACGGTGTATGGTAGAAAGCAAGGGCAAGCTCAAACCAGAAATGTACGCGCGGATTACGCCGCTGGATAGCAGCCAGCACCGCGTGATCCGCTTGCCAAATAGCGCATTGATTACCGAAGGGCTGTATAGCTACGTGTTTGTTGAAGAGCGCCCCTTGCATTTTAAAAAACGCAAAGTCACGCTGGATTTGCAGCGCCGCGAATATGCCACCGTGAAAGAGGGGTTGAAGCTGGGAGAGCGCGTGGTAGTCGGCGGGGCCATCCTGCTGAATTCGGATTTGTCCGTCAGTAAATAAAGCACATTTCTTACTGGCTAGCTTCGAAAGTCGATCATGTTAAAAGGCTTAATCACGTTTTCATTACAACAGCGGGTATTCCTGCTGATTGGCGCAGTTGTGCTCACTATTTTTGGTTGGGCAGCGGTGCAAAACTTGCCGATTGAGGCTTTCCCCGACGTCGAAGATGTGCATGTGATTATTGTGACGCAGTCGCCTGGCATGGCACCTGAAGAGGTCGAGCGCGTCGTCTCATTGCCCATAGAGCACGGCATGAGTGGTGTGCCAGGACTGTCACAAATCCGTTCGGTGTCCATTACAGGGTTGTCCGTTGTGACATTAACATTTGCCGAGCGCACGGAGGATTATTTTGCCCGGCAGCAGGTGCTAGAGCGTTTGCAAGGCGTGAGTCTGCCTTCAGGCTTGCAGCCCACGCTGGCACCATTGACCACTGCGGTCGGTGAGGTCTATCGCTATCTGGTTGAAGCCCCCCAAGACATGCCGCAACGAGAGGTGCGTGCAATCCAGGACTGGAAGATTATCCCGCAATTGCGCATGGTGCCGGGTGTGGCAGATATCACCAGTTTTGGCGGCACGGTCAAGGAATATCAAATCAAGCTGGATCCTTACCGTCTGCGGAAATTTGGTATCAGTATCGATCAGGTGAACCAGGCGGTCACGAATAATAGTAGTAATGTCGGCGGTGGCCTCATGCATAGAGGCGATGAGTCCTTGGTTGTGCGTGGGATTGGCTTGTTTCACAACCTCGACGATATTGCACAGGCAGTCGTGGATACGAGGGATGGCAAGCCTATCCTGGTCAGTGACCTTGGGCAGGTCGTGATCGGTGACCGGCCTCGCTCGGGCATTGTGTCGTTTAACCAGCAAGATGACATTATTGAAGGCATTGTTCTCATGACCAAAGGGCAAAATGCGGCCAAAGTCATTGAAGCCCTGCGCCAAAAGGTTGAGGTGGTCAATGAATCCTTGCCTGCCGGCGTCAAAATTGTCCCATTCTATGACAGGACTGGCCTGGTACATCACACTGTGCATACCGTCGCAGAAAACCTGATTGTGGGCGCGCTGTTGGTCGTGACCATTCTGGTGGTATTCCTGCGTAACTGGCGCGCCGCACTGATTGTAGCGTCAGTGATTCCGCTGTCTTTGCTATTTTCTTTTATTATCATGGATTTACGTGGTGTCTCAGCCAACCTGATCTCACTCGGCGCAGTAGATTTTGGCATTATTATAGATAGCGCGGTCGTATTGGTTGAAGCCCTCATGGTCAGGCTGGCAATCGCGGAGGACGATCACAATCCCACCCATAACGGCCTTGCCTGGCGCATGCAAACCTTGAAAAATACCGCCATTGATATGGGCCATCCCATCTTGTTTTCCAAGGCCATTATCATCACCGCGTTCCTGCCAATTTTTACCTTCCAGCGGGTAGAGGGGAAAATCTTCTCGCCCATGGCGTTTACGCTGAGCTTTGCGCTGTTAGGCGCCATCATATTGACTTTGACGCTGGTGCCAGCCCTGTTGTCGTACACGATGAACCGGGAAGATATGGCCGAAAAACATAGCGTCTGGATGCACAGACTTCAGCAAGGTTATCGCAATATTTTGCTTAAAGGCAGTCAATCCAGAATGCTTGTTGTGCTGGCATCGGCGGCTGTGCTGGTGGTGTCTGTGGTATCGGCGCCCATGTTGGGCTCCGAGTTCTTGCCCAAGCTGGATGAAGGTAATATCTGGTTGACCGTGGATCTGCCACCATCGGCCAGCCTGGAGAAAACCAAGGAGGTCGAACGCCATATCAGAAAAATCCTCAATAGCTATCAGGAGGTCAGGCTGGTGGTAGCGCATGTGGGGCGGCCAGACGATGGTACCGATCCCAAAGGGCCTTACCATATGGAAATCTTGGCAGACCTCAAGCCAAAGAGCGAATGGACGTTTGCTGATAAAGAAGCCCTGATCAAGGATATGTCGCGCCGGATTCACGAGATTCCTGGTGTGCCAACCAACTTTTCGCAAGTAATTCAAGACAGTGTGGAGGAAGCATTGTCCGGAGTGAAAGGTGAAATTGCCGTAAAGATATTTGGTCCGGATCTGGCCATTCTGGAGCAAAAGGCGACAGAAGTGGTAGATGCCATGAATACCGTGCGTGGCGCCACCGATGTGGCTGCAGTGCGTATTTCCGGTAACTCTGAACTCGATATCACTTTAAATCGTAGTCAGTTGTCTCGCTATGGGCTGATGGTGGGTGATGTCAACAATACCGTACAGACCGCTTTGGCGGGTAATGCTGCCAATACTTTTTATGATGGTGACCGCCATTTTGATGTAACTTTGCGTCTGGACAGGCCGTTCCGCGACTCGGTGGATGATATTGATGAATTGCCGATTGCCTTGCCTAATGGAGCGGGTAGCATTCCCTTAAGTGAGGTGGCCGAAGTGAGCATCAAACAGGGGGCCTCAAGGGTGAGCCGGGAGGCAGGTGCACGTATTGTCTCTATTAAAGCCAATATTACCGATCGGGATCAAGGCAGTTTTGTGAAAGAGGCGATGCAAACCGTGAAGGCAAAGGTGAAGCTGCCGCCAGGCTATGCCATGACCTGGGGTGGCCAGTTTGAAAACCAGCAACGGGCCATGAAACGCTTAATGGTCATTGTGCCACTGTCTGTGCTGCTAATATTTGTGCTGTTATTCTGGGCGTTTAAATCGGTGAAGAATGCTTTGTTAGTGTTGTTGATGATTCCATTTACACTGGTGGGTGGACTGGCCGGGCTGGCGATTGCTGGTTTGCATTTGTCCGTGTCTGCTGCCGTTGGTTTTATTGCATTGGCGGGTATCTCGGTGCAAAACGGCGTGATTATGGTCGAACAGATCAAAAAATTGATGCGTGAGGGCCAAAGCGTGACGGAGTCGGTGATTGAAGGGGCGGTGGCAAGGTTGAGGCCAATTTTAATGACGGCGTTGATGGCAGGGTTGGGCTTAATGCCGGCCGCGTTATCCCATGGTATCGGTTCAGAAACGCAACGGCCTTTTGCAGTGGTGATTGTGGGTGGCCTGATTACTGCCACGCTGTTCACTTTGCTGTTACTGCCGCTGTTGTTCCCGCTATTTTCTGATGTGCGCCGCCGTAAATCCTGACTGGGCTGGTTTAAGACCACCAATGTGGTGGTTTATTTCAGCCGATGGTGAGCGATGCTTAGATAAGGTAAATAATTAATTTTATAAAAATCAATGGGTTATGGTTTTCTGGGAGTTGGCACGTTGTATGCATTTAATGGAGTAGTCACTCAACCTGCAGCTGGGCGACCGTGCAATCTCCAAAATGTAAGCGTGAAATAATTGCATATAACCACAATAACAAGCATTTTTCCCCGATTATCCTTTCCCGAGGATATTGCTTGCCCCAAGCTCTCGAGCTTGGGTTTTTTTTGCCAAAGAACCGGTTAGCCTGGTGTGCGCTTTTCGGCGTTGACCAGATTTTTTGGGAGCTGGAACACCACATTTTCAACCACGCCTTGCAGCTCTTCAACTTGTGCAGCGCCCATGTTTTGCAGCGCCGCAATGACCTCTTTCACTAACACTTCAGGCGCAGAGGCGCCCGCCGAAATGCCAATTTTTTGTTTGCCTTGTAACCACTCGGCTTTCAAGTGGCTGGCATTGTCTACCATGTAGGCTTCCACGCCTTGATTTTTTGCCACTTCACGCAGGCGGTTGGAGTTTGAGCTGTTTGGTGAGCCAACAATGATGACCAGGTCGCAATCCTTGGCCATGATTTTGACCGCATCCTGGCGGTTTTGTGTGGCGTAGCAAATGTCATCACTTTTGGGCGCTTTAATGTTTGGAAAACGCGCTTTCAAGGCATTAATGACCTGGGTGGCGTCGTCTACCGAAAGAGTGGTTTGTGTGACGTAGGCCAGTTTTTCCGGGTCTGCGACTTGCAAGGCCGTGACATCTTCCGGGGTTTCCACCAGATACATGCCGCCAGCTTCCGATTGACCCATGGTGCCTTCTACCTCGGGGTGGCCTTTATGCCCAATCATGATAATCTCGAGGCCATCCTTGCGCATCTTGGCGACTTCAATATGTACTTTGGTCACCAGTGGGCAAGTGGCATCAAACGCAGTCAGTCCGCGAGACTCTGCCTCTGCGCGTACGGCTTTAGAGACGCCATGCGCACTGAAAATCACGATGCTGCCTGCCGGAATTTTTTCCAGCTCATCGACAAAAATAGCGCCTTTATCACGTAACTGCCCCACCACGAACTTGTTATGGACAACTTCGTTACGGACATAGATGGGCGCGCCGAATTTTTCCAGCGCCTGTTCGACAATAATAATGGCACGATCCACGCCAGCACAAAATCCGCGCGGGTTGGCCAGGACTATATTAGGTGTCACTTCTGTTTGCATAATGAATTCCATCATAAGGCAGCTGCATTTTGCGCCCGCAATACCAAGGTTGGCCACAAGGTCTGGCAGGCATCAGGTATAATAGGCCTTTTGTCGCTAGCGATAACGTCTATTGTTATGAAAAACACTGCTACTTTGCTGATTACCTGCCCCGATACCAAAGGGATTGTGGCGGCGATTGCGCAATTTTTGTATGAGCACAATGCCAATATTTTACACGCAGACCAGCATCAGGATGCGGAAAATAATCTGTTTTTGATGCGCGTAGAGTGGGATCTGACCAATTTCAACGTGGTTGTGGCCGATTTTGAACAGGCATTTGGCCCGGTGGCGCAGCGTTTTGATATGACTTGGCAGCTCAAACTCTCTGAGCAAAAAACACGGATGGCGATCATGGTCTCGCAATATGACCATTGTCTGGTCGACTTGCTGCATCGGCATCATAGTGGTGAACTGGCCTGCGAGATTCCGCTGATTATCAGTAATCACCGTGATACCGAAAAACTGGCGCAGTTCTATGGCATCCCGTTCCATTATCTGCCCATGACCAAGGAAACCAAGGCTGAGGTAGAGGCACAGCAGTTTGCCCTATTTGACCAACACAAGATTGACCTGATTGTGTTGGCGCGCTACATGCAGATTTTATCGCCAGATTTTGTCGCACGTTATCCACAGCGAATTATCAACATTCACCACTCATTCCTGCCGGCCTTTATCGGTGCGCGTCCGTACCATCGCGCCTTTGAGCGCGGCGTGAAGCTGATTGGTGCGACCAGTCACTATGTGACCGAAGTGTTGGACGAAGGCCCGATTATCGAGCAGGATCTGGCGCGTATTTCTCACCGTGACCAAGTCGAGGACTTGATCCAGAAAGGTCGCGACTTGGAGCGCGTCGTGTTATCTAAAGCGGTACGCTGGCATATTGAGCATAGAATTTTGCTCTATGCGAACAAGACGGTGATCTTTGATTAAAGGGAATGCTCCATCCATAAAAAACTGAAGCTTGGCGGCTTCGGTTTTTTATTTGGTCCTGAATGTTATGGTAGCGTGCGCTCCAATTTAAACAGGTCAGCAATTTGTTCACGTTCGCGGATCACATGCGCCTGGTCACCATCTACCAATATCTCTGCTGCACGGGCGCGCGTGTTGTAATTGCTGGCCATGCTCATACCATAAGCGCCTGCAGAATGAATCGCCAGGTAATCGCCTTCTTCGATCGCAAGTGTACGGTCATGGCCTAGAAAGTCCCCACTTTCACAGACTGGGCCAACAATTTCATAGATTTGCGCTGGTGCAGCGGAAGGCGCAATGGTGGTGATATTGTGGAAGGCATCATACAAAGCCGGGCGCATGAGGTCATTCATGGCCGCATCGACAATCGCGAAATTTTTCGATTCGCCCGGTTTGAGATATTCGACCTTGGTCAGCAATAAACCTGCATTACCGACCAGTGCGCGGCCTGGTTCAAATAGCACTTTCACATTTCTGCCTGCCAGTTTTTTCAAAATGGCAGCGGTGTAGCTAGCAAAGTCAGGCGGGGTTTCGTCGCTGTAAGTAATACCTACACCGCCACCGACATCAATATGCTGGATATGAATGCCTTTGGCGGCCAATGCATCGACCAGGCCAAGCACTTTATCTAGGGCGTCCAGGAAAGGAGACAGCTCGGTAATTTGTGAGCCGATATGACAATCTACGCCGTGTACTTCGATATTGGGTAGTTGCGCGGCTTTTTCATACAAGCCCAGGGCATCCTCAAAGGCGACGCCAAATTTATTATTTTTCAGGCCAGTGGAAATGTAAGGATGGGTTTTTGCATCCACATTCGGGTTGACGCGCAATGAGACCGGCGCTTTTTTGCCCAGGTCTGCGGCCACTTGCTGGATACGGTCCAGCTCGTTTACCGATTCCACGTTAAAGCAAAGAATGCCCGCCTCAAGTGCCGCTTTGATTTCTGCGTGTGATTTTCCTACACCGGAAAACACCACTTTCTTCGGGTCGCCACCTGCGGCCAATACTCGGGCTAGTTCACCGCCAGACACAATATCAAACCCTGCGCCCAAACGAGCAAACAGATTCAGGATTGCCAGACTGGGATTGGCTTTGACTGCGAAGCAAATCAAATGGTCGTGTCCGACCAGGCCAGCTTGGAAGCGCTCAAAAGCCTGGGTTAAGGCGGCGCGTGAATAGACGTAAGTTGGCGTTTGATGCGTTTGTGCAATGTCACGCAAGGCTACATTTTCGGCATGTAGCAGGCCTTGTTGGATTGAAAAAGCGGTCACGATGAAGACTTATCTTGTTGGGGCGTTTGAGGGTATTGGCGCTCAGGAATATACAGGTCCCCTTTGAGACCACAGGCACTCAATTGTGCCAATAACAGGGCAATTGCCAGTAATCTCGTCCAGGAGGAAAGCATGTTCACCATCCAATATAAATAGACTGACATTTTACCATTAAACCGCTAGCGGCTCGAAGGCTTGGGCATCAACCGCTTGTCGGCCAATTCAAACCATTAGTCGGCTCGGGCTGGACATGACATGTGTCTGCTTACATGATAAGCCTATCAAAAAAGGGGTTTGATAATGAAGCACTCAAATCAATTCGGATTTAGCCTGATAGAAGTCATGGTCGTGGTGGCCATTATGGGCATCCTAGCCAGTATTGCGATACCGGGCTATCAGGATTACATCAAGAGCGGCAATGCTGCAGAAGCGCCTGCCAATCTGGCCAATTGCCGTGTGCAGGCCGAACAGTTTTATCAGGATAACTTCACTTATGTAGGATTTGCCTGTGTCCCAAGTGATGCCAAATTTTTTGATTACAGCATTGATAACCAGTCTGCGACCACTTATACCTTAAAAGCGACCGGTAAATCTGGCCAGAACATGGGTAATTTTTCGTTTACGGTGAATCAGGATAATGCCAAAACCTCCACGTTTGATGGTACGACGGGAAGTACCTGCTGGTTAACCTCCTCTTCTGGTAGCTGTTAATCATGCGGCAAAAAGGATTCACTCTGGTAGAGCTGGTGGTCACCATGGTAGTCCTGGTGGCGGTTTCTAGCATTGCGATTCCTGCTTTTCAAACTGCGATTGGTAATGCACAAATCCGTACCGTTGCTGAATCTATCCGCGATGGTCTGCAGCAGGCCAGGGTAGAGGCCATCAAACGTAATGCACGCGTTAAATTCACATTGCAGACCAATAGTGCATGGCAAGTGGGTTGCGTGACACAAACAACTGCTTGCCCTACATTGATTACCCAGAAAAGTGCGAGTGAAGGGTCTTCAAGCAATACCACAGTGGCTGCCGACAATTACACGGCAGTGTTTAGCAGCTTTGGCACCCGTGATCCGGCTACCCCGGCGGGTCTATCCGTGGTCAACATCACTAATGGCCAGGTAAAGGCGGAAGAGCGCAAGGCGCTAAGGGTCATGCTGGCGGCTGGGGGCAATGTCAAAGTCTGTGACCCATCCGTTACCACGGTAGGAGATCCAAGAGCATGCTAATAAGTATTTCTCGGCGTCAACAGATGACTTTTACTTCGATGCAACAAGGCTCGGTGCTGATTGAGGCCATGGTTGCGCTGGTGATTTTCAGCATGGGAGTGCTGGCACTTGTGGGGTTGCAAAGTGCCATGATCAAGAATAGCAGCGATAATCGCTATCGCGCCGAAGCACAGCTGATTGCACAAACGCATATTGCTAACATGATGGCTTATGGTGGAGATGCGGCCAACTATATTACCCAGGTGGATAAGGACAAAATCAAGTCGCAGTTGCCAAATGGCACACTGACATTTTCAGCATTGACCAATACCATGGTGACGGTCACCGTGGGTTGGCAGGTGCCTGGCGGCAACCCGCATCAGGTCAATGCTTCCAGTTATTTGTTTGATGTGATGCCATGATGAAGCAGTCCACCTGGACATTGGCACGCTTGCATCGCCCTCGTTTCCAGGCCGGATTGAGCCTGGTCGAATTGTTGATCGGCCTGTTAATCGGTTTAGTCGCAACATTGGCGATCAGTAACCTGTTCAGCGGTTTTGAGGCGCGCAAACGCATGATTGCGGGTGGCGCTGATGCACAATCCAGTGGTGTGCTGGCCATGTATTACATGCAGCGTGATGCGCAAAACGCGGGCTATGGCTTGCCGCTGTATAACAGTAGTGACCCATCGCCTTTGTTATGCCCTATTGATACCTCAATCAATCAGGGTGGTGTGGTGATTAATTTGTCGCCAGTGATCATTGTTGATGGCGGCACGGGTAATGATATTGTGCGTATCCGCTATGGCAATCCTGCTAGCGGAGGCGCTTCTCTGCGAGCAACTGGTACGATGGCAGCTCCGACACTGGATGGGCAACTGATTGGATGCCAGCAAAATGATGTGGTGTTGTTCCATCAAACCCCAAGCAGCCCCAACTGCAGTCTCGCTCGCTTAGAGTCACTACGCGCTGATCGTACGATCAATTCTTTATCTGAATTGAACACTGTCCCAACGGCCAGCCCAGTCACCATTCTGAATGGTGCCGACTGGGTGCGCTTTTCTTGCTTGGGTGCATGGAATCAATATGAGTACAGTATCAATGCTGCACTGGAGCTTACCCGCACGGGAGGAACGCCAGGAGCTAATCCGTTTCCCAATAGTGCGGCTGTACCGATTGTAGGCGATATTGTTGCATTACAGGCGCAATATGGAATTACCACAACAATTGATCCAACAGCGACAACAGCGACTGCTGCAGCGTATTTGAACCGTGTAGACCAATGGGTAGATGCCACTGGGACGTTTGGTCCGGCCATGACGCTTATGGACCGAAATCGTATCCGGGCAATTCGTATTGCCATTGTTGCCAGAGATGGAATCCTGCAAAAAGGTGCAGTCAGTCAGGCCTGTGATGGCGTTGCAACAGGATTAAGTAAAGTGTGCATCTGGCAGTCGGATGCCACACCTGCAAGCGTGGACTTAACAAACTTGCCAAACTGGCAACGCTATCGTTATCGCAGCTTTGAAGTCACTATTCCACTTCGAAATATTATTTGGAACCGCGATGCGCTATAGCAAATTACGTCCAGAATTTCTGCCGCGGCAACATGATGGCCAAACCGGTCTGGTGTTGTTTTTTGCGCTATTGGCACTTGCGGTGATGTCGATTGCCGCCGTGGCCTTGATACGCAGTGTGGATAACAATGGATTGCTATCAGGCAACATTGTATTCAGGCAGTCTGCCAGTATGACTTCCAATGTGGTGTTGGAAGGTATCGCTGAAAATATTGCTAAAAATATAACGCTTGCCGATAGTTTGACGCACCACCCCTCACAAGGGTATTACGCGAATTGCAGCCAGTTTGATACACAGCCTGATGCCCTGGTTTGCGATGGCAACCAACTAGCCACGATGACCTGGGATGATTCAAATAGTAGTCTGGCACCCAATCAAACGGATGGTAATGATGTCATTCGTAATGGTGTTGATAGGCAAGGCAATGAAATTCGGTATGTGGTAGAGCGTATGTGTAATTACAGCAATGCGGAGTTGGCGGCGGGCACCTCAGCCAGTGATGCTACGCGGTGCATGATGGCCAGCTCGCCGAGCAACGGTGAGACATGTTCACATAATGTTAATAATCTTGAGTTGTTTAAACGCTGCATTGCGGCTTCTGACTCACCTCTATACCGTATCACGCTGCGTATTGCCGGTCCCAAAAACACACTGACCTTTATGCAGTCTTTTGTCTCCAATTAAATGCAGGTGGCATGATGACAAACACTCACAATTGGCTCACGAAACTAGTTTGTTTGGCTTTGCTGTTACCCGGGGTATTGCGAGCCGAGTTCTTGGATTTGGCGACCATGCCGTTACAGACCTCTGGGTCTGGGGACGTGAAGCCCAATTTAATGTTTATCTTGGATGATTCAGGTAGTATGGGGCGCACGTATACCCCGGATTGGTCTAGCAGCAACTTCGGTTGGTTACTCGATAATGCTTCGTATAACACGCAGTATTACAACCCTAGTGTGACATATCTCCCGGCTGTGACATCAGCTAATGTTTCTATGGGTAATCAAACCTCTTTTACGGCAGTTAAAGCAGATGTGACTGAGACCGGGGCGGCTAAAGGCGGCACAGTCAATTTAGTCAGTAGTGCAGATTACTTTGCCTATGTGCCTGGGGAGTATTGCACCACAGCGGCGTTGACCAGTTGTATCAAAAGTAGTCAGTCCACCACCAGTAATACCTTTCCGGCCGAGATTCGGTGGTGCAATTCAACTTCAGCGGCCGCAGCCGCATCGTTGACGGGATCTATGGCATGTCAGGGTATTAATGATCAGAACACTTATAAGTATTTAAGGCAGCCCCGTGCAGCTTATACGCTACAAATTACGGGTGTGAGTGGTTCGGTTTCTGTTACAAGCATCAAGGTCAACAATATAGAGTTATTGTCCGGCACGGTGTCGGCTAGTAGTAATGCTGGCTTGGCAAACGCGATTACAGCGTCGGCCTCTAATAGCAATGAAGGGATATGTGACTCTGGTGCTACATCGGTGCTAACCGCAACATCATCAACTTCCACAGCAAGAACCTATCGTAAATGCCAGGTGGGTCAAACCAACATCACCAGCAACTCTGGTGGAGTGATTAAGTTCACTACTATTGCTGGAGCCCCACTTAATCTCAGTACGCCGATACAAGTGACCTACTCTGGGACGGCTACCATCAAGGGGACATGGGACAAAGCCACGACTGATGTACCTGGAAGTCTTGTGTACGTCAAAATTGCTACTCCTTTAGATAGTTATCCTCTGCCTGGGTCGACTGCGAAAAGTCCGGACCGTACGGATTGCGCAGGCAGTACATGTACCTACCAAGAAGAAATGACGAATTACGCTAATTGGTACACGTATTACAGAACGAGATTGCAGGCGATGAAGACGGCCGCCAGTCTTGCATTTAGCAATATGGACTCTCGGTATCGCATTGGGTTTATGAGAATCTGTGACAACCCCAACACAATGGCGGACACTTTTTTACCTGTAGCGCCATTTGATAGCGCTCAAAAATCCACTTGGTACAAGAGTTTATATGCAGCAACTGCGGTTTGTGGATATACACCCATTAGGTTGGCGCTCTCTCAATCAGGGCGTTATTTCGCAGGGAATAAGAAACTGAATGCTGTGGATCCGATGCAATATGCCTGTCAGTCTAACTTCACCTTGCTGACAACAGATGGTTACTGGAACGATACAACGAGTCCGACTCAGGTGAATGGCAGTACCCTCATTGGTAATCAGGATGGCGGCAACACGCCCCGCCCTTTGTATGACAGTAGTAATGTGTCAAACACCCTGGCCGACACCGCAAAATATTTTTATGACACAGATATCCGCGATGGTGGACTATCAAATTGTACTGGCGCTTTAGGCAGCTCGGTATGTGGCACGGCAAACGACTACCCAAAGCAGAATATGGTGACACTCACCTTAGGCCTAGGTATTGATGGTACTTTGGTATACACCGAAGACTATAAAACTCAAGTGGTTGGGGATTACAACGATTTGAAAGTGGGTAACAAAAACTGGCCCAACCCGATCCCGACTGAGAATGGGACTCGAATTGACGATTTGTGGCACGCAGCAGTGAATGCAGGTGGTACTTACTACAGTGCAAAAAACCCTAAATTGCTACGCGAATCTTTAGCCAAGGGCTTGTCAGAGATCAAGTCTATACAAGGTGCTTCCGCGGCTGCTGCTGCCAGTAGTCTTGCGCCGACCAATGGCGATAACTTTCAATATGTGGCAAGTTATCAGTCTGTGAAGTGGACAGGTAACCTTGAGGCACGTACAGTGAATACGAGCACCTTGCAGACTTCTGAGACCGCTGTCTGGTGCGTGGAGAATGTGGCCGCCGCACTTTGTAGCAACCCGGCAGTGTCATATACCGGACCAGATGGAAACTTTTATTGTAAAACGACTAACTCAGACCAGGCGACTTGTGCCAGTGCCAATGGTTATTTAGGGAGTGATCTGAGTTTTAGTGAGGCTAGCTCATGCTATGTACCAGCGGCTAAGAGCTGTACCGGCACTTTGCGTGGACAAGTTAGCACGGGCAGAAACATCTACTTTAATAACGGCAATGCCTTAACGTTATTTTCGGCTGCCAGTTTGCCAACAACGCTTGCTCAATCTCTTTCAGATGGGTATCTGGCTTTAAGTCAGATTCAAGCGTTACCGGCGACAGATCCTAAACGGACAGATGCTGCGAAAGTAAACAAGCTTGTAGATTATCTCAAAGGAAGTAAAACCTATGAGGATAGCAGCGTCAATGCAGTGCCTGATAATCGACTATTTCGCGAGCGGCAATCAGTGCTAGGGGATATTTCTCAGTCCCGTCCAGCTTATTTTAAAACGTCTAATGCCGGTTATTTAGATAGCGGCTATAAAGCTTTCAAAGACGCTAATTCAAATCGTAAAGCGGCTGTATATGTTGGCGCAAATGATGGCATGCTGCATGCATTTAATGCGGCTGATGGCAAAGAATTGTGGGCGTTTATTCCTACGCCAGTGTTTGCT
>DATMSK010000207.1:0-32808 GCA_035565395.1 Methylophilus sp.
TCCGGGGCGGTTTCCTTGCGGCTTTCGTCAAAGCGGCCACGGTATTGCAGTTCAAAATTGTTATTAAAGCCGAAGAAATCCGGCGTGCATACCGCATCATAAGCCTTGGCCACTTGCTGGGTTTCGTCCAGCAAATAAGGGAAAGGCAGCGCCAATTCGTCAGACAGTTTTTTCATGTTCTCCGGACTGTCTTCCGGGTAGTCAGAGGGGTCATTAGACATGATTGCCACGGTATTGACACCTAGCGCCTGTAGCGCTTTTACATCGGCAATCAGGCGTGGCAGGATCGCTTTTACATAGGGACAGTGGTTGCAGATAAACATCACCAGCAAACCGTTTGGACCCATGCCGTCGTTCAGATTGACCAGTTTTCCGTCCACATCGGGCAAATTGAATGTCGGGGCTTTCCAGCCAAAATCACATACTGGGGGACTAATGCTTGCCATCAGAGTTGCTCCTGCCATTAAATTCAAACCATTATGGTACGTGATTAAGCCGCCGAGGTGAATCTTGGCTGGTCGCCGTGCCTGTCCCCTGGCATTTTGGTTACAATGCCAGCATGAGTAATTTACGATTTCATAGCCCAACTGCATTAGCAGTCGGCCAGCAAGCGCCCCTGAGTGAAAATGCCATGGCACATGCAGTGCGGGTCATGCGGCTGAAGGTGGGCGATACACTGACGCTGTTTTGTGGTGATGGCTTTGACTACCAATGCGCACTGACCAGCATCGAGAAAAAGTCCGCACAGGTTGAAGTATTGAGCCACATTGAAGTCAGCAATGAGTCACCGCTGACCATCCGCTTACTGCAAGGCATTTCTAGTGGCGACCGCATGGATTACACCATCCAGAAAGCGGTAGAGCTAGGCGTGACCGAGATTTACCCACTCAGTACGGAGCGCTGTTTGACCAAACTTAGTGGCGACCGTGCCGAGAAGCGCATTGAGCATTGGCAAGGAGTTGCCATTGCCGCCTGTGAGCAAAGCGGCCGCGCCATTGTGCCTACAGTACATGCACCACTCACACTGGCGCAATGGTTGAGCCAGCACGCCACCCCAGACTGCCTCAACCTGTTGCTCAACCCGGTCGGGGCAAAACGTCTTGCAGCATTGAGCAAACCAGCCAATGCCACGCATTTGCTGATAGGCCCGGAAGGTGGCCTGAGCCCTGCGGAAATAGCGCTTGCCACGCAACACCACTTTCAGTCTATCGTGCTTGGCCCAAGAATTTTGCGCACTGAAACTGCCGCCCTCACCGCCATCGCCAGCATGCAGTCACTTTGGGGTGACTTTTAGGCACGCATGTTTCAAGTCATGTTACAGATGGCGTTACTGATTGCCGCTGGCATGCTCTGGCAGCGGCTGGCGCCTGACCATATCCCAGCCATTTCTCACAGACGTGCACTGACAGATCTCGTTTTTTATATTCTGCTACCGGCACTGGTGATTGATGTCTTGTGGCAAGCGCCGCTGGACGCAGATACCTTTAGCATCCAACTGACCGCAATTTCCCGGCTGTCCGTGGCGGCATTACTGATGTGGCTGTGCCTGCAGGTACTCAAAAGATTCTTTGATGTTCCCCGCGCGCAGCAGGGCGCGTTGATGCTGGCAGCGACATTTCCTAACGCCACCTATCTTGGCTTGCCGGTCACCAGCGAAGTGCTGGGAGATTGGGCGCACGAGATGGTGCTCAAATTTGACCTGTTTGCCTGCACGCCCATTCTGCTATCGCTGGGAATGCTGCTGGGACAACACTATGGCGAGGCTGCCACCAAAAGCAATCCGTTCAAGGAACTGATTCGTGTACCGCCTTTGTGGGCATTGGTGATTGCCTGCGCATTGAATCTGCTGCATGTCCCTCAACCTGAAATGATTGCGCATGCCCTACATACGCTGGCCGGTGGCGTGATTCCGCTCATGCTGGTCGCACTGGGCATGAGCATCCGCTGGGATACCTTTAAACTCAGATTGATTCCGCTACTATTGCCCGTATGTGTAATTGGTTTACTGATTGCACCCCTGGCGGCACGTTATGCCGCAATTGCCCTCGGGCTGCATGGCAACCAGTTAACTGCCTGCATCCTGCTCGCGGCCATGCCAACCATGGTCTTTGGTATTGTCATTTGTGAGCGCTATCGCCTTGATGGCGCTCTGTATGCCGCCGCCGTCTTCATGAGTACCTTGCTCAGCATCGCCAGCCTGTCACTGTGGTTCGTCATACTTCAGCCATAAACGCTCCATATTATTTCTCTTCAAACTCATGAAATCTCGCATGCCGTGTGAATTTTTATCAGGCACGCTGTCATACGTCATATGACGAGTAGCCAACAGGCCAGGCTGTTTTTAAGATACTGCTAAACAGTCATTCTTTCGTATTGTGTATTTGGGATTATCAGAAGATCATGCCGAAAACCACGACCAACCAATATATTGCGCCGCAACCCACGCCGCCAGCCACGCTGGTCAGTCTGCTGGCTGAAACAGGCGTCACCATCAATGGCAATGCGCCTTGGGATATCCAGGTGTATGAAGAAAGCGTATACCGTGATGTGCTGACCAAAGGTACGCTGGGACTGGGGCAGGCATTTATTGAAGGCCGCTGGGACTGTAAGCGTCTTGATGAGTTTTTCCACCGGGTCATGCGTGCAGACATTGATGAAAAAATGGGCGGCATGGCAAAACTCAAACTGCTGGGCGAAATCATACGGCACTCGTTTTTCAACCTGCAAACACCTGACCGCGCCTACCAGGTGGCGCAACAGCATTACGATATTGGCAACGATGTATTTGAAGCCATGCTGGACAGCAGCATGAGCTATTCATGTGCCTACTGGGAGCATGCCAGCACACTGGAAGAAGCCCAGTTCAACAAACTGGATATGATTTGCCGCAAGCTGGACCTGCAACCAGGTGACCGGGTACTGGAAATCGGTTGTGGCTGGGGCGGCCTGGCCAAGCACATGGCGAAATATTATGGGGTGCAAGTGGTCGGCATCACGGTGTCAGTCGAGCAACAGGCACTGGCTAAAGAGCGTTGCGCTGGTTTGGCAGTGGATATCCAGCTCAAGGACTACCGTGAGCTGCATGGCCAGTACGACAAAATTGTCTCTGTCGGCATGTTTGAGCACGTTGGTCCGAAAAACTACGAGGTGTACTTTGCAACCGCGAAACGCCTGCTGAAGGACAACGGGCTGTTTTTACTGCATACCATTGGTAATTACAAAACCGCCCTGCACACGGACGCCTGGATAGACCGCTATATTTTCCCTAACGGCAAATTACCTTCTGCCAGTGAAATAACGAATGCCATTGAGCAAGAATTCCTGATTGAGGACTGGCATAACTTTGGCCCGGATTATGACCGCACGCTGATGGCGTGGTGGGACAAATTTAACCGGGCCTGGCCGGAACTACAGTTTAAATATGATGAAAGTTTTTACCGTATGTGGAAATACTACCTGATGTGTTGTGCAGGTTATTTCCGCTCGCGGCAAGGGCAACTCTGGCAACTGGTACTAAGCAAACGGCAGAGCAACCGTATTTACCGCTCGGTACGTCCGCTGCCAGCAAGTTGATGTTGACGTAGTCTCTCTGTTCTTCCTTATATGACGGCTTTTGCCGTCATTTTTTTGCCCCAGGATTGTAATAAAAGCATTTCTTCACTACCGATACGCACCGATCGAACTCAAACAATCCCAGCCTCTGACACTGCTTGCTTATTTCTTCATCTGCAAGCTGATACAGACCTTCGCCCAATCGAGAAAACACCCTATATTATTTGCAATAAAAACCATTTTTATTTATTATTTTGCAAATTAATCTTAATTTAACGACAAATGCTTGGATCAAACATTAGAGATTTGCGTAAATCGCAAAATTTAACCTTGCAACAGTTGGCCGCCCGCATGGGTACCGATGCCAGTAATTTGTCACGCATAGAGCGCGGCGAAATCGGCATCTCCGAAGCCTTGCTGCGCGCGGCCGCACAAGCCTTGAACACCACACCCGGCCGCCTGTACGACGCAAACCTGACACCGGTGTCGCTCACCAACACACCTCCAGCGATTCTTTCGAGTGCCAACAGCAAGGATTTTGTACACTGGTTCCGCTCAGCAGCGCCCTACATCCATGCCTTTGGCGGTAGCACGTTTGTCATTGCTTTTGGCGGGGAAGTGGTCAGCGAACAACAGTTCATCGCCCTGTCACACGACCTTAACCTGCTTGCCAGCCTGGAAGTCAGGCTGGTACTGGTACATGGGGCACGGCCGCAAATCGAGCAGCGGCTCAAACGCGACAACCTGACACCCAAACTACATAATGGCCGGCGGATCACGGACGATGCAGCCATGGAAGCGGTAAAAGAGGCCAATGGTGCCATTCGTGTGGAAATTGAGTCACTGCTCTCCATGGGCATTGCCAACTCACCAATGGCCGGGAGTGACATCCGCGTGGCCAGCGGAAATTTTGTGACCGCCAAACCCCTGGGCGTCCGCGAAGGTGTGGACCTGCAACATACCGGCGAAGTGCGCAAGATCGATGCCATAGGCATCCAGAAACGGCTGGATGACGGCGAGTTGGTGTTATTGTCACCTATGGGCTACTCACCCACCGGCGAAACCTTCAACCTGACACTGGAAGATGTGGCCGTGAGTGCCGCGATTGCGCTAGATGCGGAAAAACTGATTTTCCTCATGGACTCAGAAGGCGTACAAAATTTACGTGGTGAACTGCTACGCGAAATGACCTCTGCCAAAGCCAAGAACCTGTTACGCAATGTGCAGGAAAGTGACGAGCCGATTCATTACTCGGAAGATGTGAATTACTACCTGCCTGCCGCTGTACGCGCCTGCGAGCATGGCGTGGCCAGGACGCACCTGATTTCGCGCCACATTGATGGCGCCATTATCCAGGAGCTGTTTACGCGGCAGGGCATAGGCACCATGATTACCGAGCTACCCTTGGAAACCATGCGCCAGGCCAATATTGACGATGTGGGTGGCATCCTGATGCTGATTGAGCCACTGGAAAATGAAGGCATCCTGGTACGGCGCGGGCGCGAACGCATAGAAATGGAAATCAACTATTTTTATGTCATGGAACATGATAACCGCGTCATTGGCTGTGCGGCCCTGTATCCATTCCCACAGGAAAAAATGGTGGAATTTGCCTGCCTGGCCATAGATCCGGCTTATCGTGGCGGAGGCCGTGGCGACAAATTGTTTAACTTTTGCCAGCAACAAGCCAGCCAAAAAGGCTTTAAAAAGCTGTTTTGCCTGACGACGCGTACCGAGCACTGGTTCCTTGAACGTGGATTTACCGAACTGGAAATAGACCAATTGCCCCAGGAAAAGCAAAAACTCTACAATTTTCAGAGAAAATCCAAAGTTTTCATCAAATCGTTATGAGTTTTTAGCTAAAATTCAGGCTGACCCCGATTGATCGCAATCGCCTGATGATTGAATGAAAGTTTGACCCTATGCAAACCTCTGCCGCCAGCCAAAAAGCGCAAACCCTGTCCGAAGCGTTACCCTACATCAAACGCTTTTTTGACAAAACCATCGTGATCAAATACGGCGGCAACGCCATGACCGATGACCGCCTTAAAGAATGTTTTGCGCAAGACGTTGTGCTGCTCAAGCTGGTCGGCATGAATCCGGTCGTGGTGCACGGCGGCGGCCCGCAAATTAACGAAATGCTGGACAAGCTTGGTAAAAAAGGCGAGTTTATCCAGGGCATGCGCGTGACCGACGAGGAAACCATGGACGTGGTAGAAATGGTGTTGGGCGGCCAGGTGAACAAGGAAATCGTCAACCTGATCAACCGTCATGGTGGTAAAGCGGTTGGCCTGACAGGTCAGGATGGCAACTTCATCCATGCGCACAAACTGCTGATGGAAGACCTCAAGGATCCAACCAAAATGATTGATGTTGGCCAAGTGGGTGAAATTTCAGGCATAGACCCCAGCATCATTACCTTTCTGGACAGTGGCGACTTCATTCCTGTCGTCGCTCCCATTGGCGTCGGCAAGGATGGTGAAACCTATAATATCAACGCTGACGTGGTGGCGGGCAAACTGGCAGAAATTCTCAATGCAGAAAAACTCATTTTGTTGACCAACACGCCGGGCGTGCTGGATAAAAGCGGCCAACTATTGACTGGCCTGACTCCCAAGCAAATCGACGACCTGGTTGAAGACGGCACCCTGAGTGGCGGCATGCTGCCCAAAATCGGTTCGGCCCTGGATGCCGCCCGCAGCGGCGTTAAGTCTGTACACATCATTGATGGCCGCGTGGAGCATGCCTTGCTGCTGGAAGTGCTGACTGACGAAGGTGTCGGCACTTTGATCAAAGCCAAATAAGCAACCACTCACCTTCACCGTAAAAAGCACTACAACGTATGTCACGCAGGGTGTGGATTTTCGATCTGGATGACACCCTGCACAACGCATCTGCCCATATCTTTCCGGTCATGAACCAATGCATGACCCATTACATCATGCAGACGCTAGACATGGAGGAAGCCGCAGCCCACCAATTACGCCAGCATTACTGGCGTATTTATGGCGCCACTCTCAAGGGGCTGATGCGGCACCATGGTGTGAATCCACATCATTTCCTGGCAGAAACACACGCCTTCCTGACGGACGATATGGTACAAACCACGCGCCAGTTGAGGCAACTACTCAACAGCTTACCTGGGCGCAAATGTGTCTTTACCAATGCGCCTCGCGCCTATGCCATGCGCGTCCTTGAAGTGCTGGGCATTGCCGATTGTTTTTCACTGGTCTTTAGCGTCGAATCCAGCCGCTTTCATGCCAAACCCAGCATGCGCGGGTTCCGGATGTTACTCAGGCAATTGCGTTGCCGTGCGGCAGATTGCACCCTGTTTGAGGACAGCCTGCCCGCCTTGATGACGGCCAAGCGATTAGGCATGCGTACGGTATGGATTAGTCGCCGCTTGCACAAACCAAACTTTGTACAATATAGGTTGCCACATGTGTTGGCACTCACTCACAGCGCTCTCAAAAAAGGGCAAAATGCATTCCCGTGCTAGGCGAATGCGGTTAAAATACCTGCCAAATAACAACATGAATATGGGCTGATCCTGGAAATCATTATGGCAACGATCAATAAAGAAGCACGCGCAAACCGCAAGCAGCAGATTCTGGAAACACTGGCAGGCATGCTGCAAAATCCACGCGGCGAAAAGATTACCACGGCAGCCCTGGCAGCCAAGCTGGAGGTCTCTGAAGCAGCGTTATACCGCCACTTTGCCAACAAGGCAAAAATGTTTGAAGGCCTGATTGAGTTTATTGAGGGCGCACTCTTTGGCGTCATGAATAAAATTACGACGGACGAAACCGATGGCCTTAAACAGGTACAGCTGATGCTGCAGACCATGCTCAAGTTTGCCGAACGCAATCCTGGCATGTCGCGCGTATTGATCGGCGACGCACTCGTGAATGAAGATGAATCCTTACAGGCCCGTATTAACCAGTTGCTGGACCGGCTTGAGGCCAGCCTCAAGCAGTCATTGCGTATCGCCGAAGCACAAGGCCATAAGGTTGCGGATGCGGGAATTGCGGCCAACACCCTCATCAGCTTTGTGCTGGGCCGTTGGCACGCCTTTGCCAAAAGCGGATTCAAACGTAAACCGAGTGACAACCTTGAACAGCATGTCACACAACTGATTACCAGCTGTTTGCAATAAAAGATGTAGAAAGTGTCATAGATGGAAAACACCGTTTTTGGGATGAACGAAGCCCAGCTCACCGAGTTTGGCATGAGTTGGGGCCTCGCTGGTCTGATTCTGTTCATCGTGTTTATTGTCGGCAACCTGGCCTGGAAGTCCAAAGCGGGTAAAACCGGGACATTTGCGTTATTTCTTGCCCTCACCTTGGGCATGGTTGGCTTTCTGGCTAAACTGCTTATTCAGCATTACCTGGATATCCATTAATCCTGCTGCAGGGAGTTTCTGCACTGCGGCCATCGTTCACAAGGAACGTTTATGCAGCAGATACTCGTCTATTCTGACTCACTGAGTTGGGGCATTATTCCCAACACACGCCAGCGACTGCCATTTGACCAGCGCTGGCCCGGCGTGTTGGAAATCATACTCAATCAGCCCGGTAGCCATTTCAGGGTCATTGAAGACTGCCTCAACGGACGTCGCACCGTGTTCGAAGACCCGTATAAGCCTGGGCGCAATGGCCTGCAAGGTTTGGCGCAACGTATTGAAATCCACTCACCTTTAGCGCTGGTTATCCTGATGTTAGGGACCAATGACTTTCAGTCTATGCATCTACACCAGGCCTGGCATGCGGCACAAGGTATCGCCAGCCTGATCCACGCCATACGTCATGCGCCGATTGAACCTGGCATGCCGGTGCCGCCCATCCTGGTGGTTGCGCCACCGGCAGTGACACACCCCCAAGGCCTGATTGCGGAAAAATTTGCCGGTGCCGAAGAAAAATGCAAGGGCCTGGCCGAAGCTTATGCCGCTGTCAGCCAGTCATTGGACTGCGCTTTCTTTGATGCAGGCAGTGTCGTAAGCAGCAGCCAAATAGATGGCGTGCACCTGGATGCAGCCCAACACCTCATTCTGGGGAAAGCCATTGCCAGCCAGGTAAATCGTTTAATTGCGTAAATATCGCGGCCGGACTATTGCGATGCAGGCAACAGTTCGTTAGTCTCATTTAATCAGTCACAGTAAACACTTGCACGATATGGACAACTCCCCACCTAGCGACAGCGACACCTACAAAACACTGCTCGAATCTACCAAGGCGATCCCGTGGAAGATAGACTGGGCCAGCAAACAATTCACCTATATTGGCCCGCAAATTGAACCCTTGCTGGGCTGGGCACCTGAGAGCTGGCACTCCGTAGAAGACTGGGTGGCACGTATCCATGAAGAAGACCGTGAACGCGTCTTTAACTTTTGCGTGCAGCAATCGCTACAGGGCCTGGATCATGAGGCAGACTACCGCGCGCTGGCAGCAGATGGCAGTTATGTCTGGATTCGCGATGTGGTGCATGTCCTGCGGACACCCAATGGTGAGCCGGAAGCCCTGATCGGTTTCATGTTTGATATCAGTGAGCGCAAGAAAACCGAAGAACAATTATTGATGATGCAAAAACAGCTGGAAGAGTTTTCGTTCAAGGATGGACTGACCGGGGTTGCCAACCGCCGGATGTTCGACACCGTCCTTGAACGCGAATGGCTGGAGGCGAGGCAGCATCAGCAGCCACTGTCATTAATCATGATTGATATTGACTACTTCAAGCAATTCAATGACTTTTATGGTCATTTGCAAGGTGACGAGGTGCTTAAACAGGTGGCCAAAACGCTATCGCATGCCGGGGTACGCGCCAAGGACTTCTTCGCGCGATTTGGCGGTGAAGAATTCGCGCTGATTTTACCCGAGACCAATGCGCTGTCTGCCAGCAAAATTGCCGAGCGCTGCCGCAACCTGGTGTTCAAGGAGCAGATTCCGCACGCAAAATCAGAGGTAAGTCAGATCCTGACCATCAGCGTGGGGGCTGGCAGCATCACACCCGGACCGGCCGATGACCTGAAGGCCTTTGTTGAATCGGTAGATGCACTCATGTACCAAGCCAAGCACGATGGCCGGAACCGCATTGTGGTAAAAAGTGCCTGACGCAGACACGTGAACAACTTAATGACTCACCTCAATGATGGAGGTGCAATGCAGACTGTATCGCTTGTATACGGGCTTCTGCGACCGATTGCTTGATATGTGCCGGGGAACTGCATGCCTGCGCAATAGCACCCGCATCAACCGTCAGCGCTGCGTGCAAAGCCGCTGACAAATGTCTAGCATCGTCTAAAGCACAGTCTTCCAGGCCCAGGCGACCGCGGCTATCGCATTCGCATGCCAGTAAAAAATCCTCGAACCGCGTTCGCTGGCGGAACGCATCCAGCTCTTCCAGAAACTGCAGCAGGGTACTCGCCTTCATTTGCCGGGCAGCATGCAGTTTGCCATGGAGTTTGGCCACAACCAGCGCAAGGTCCTTGCAATCATTAGGTACCCGCAACCGCAAAACCACTTCGCGTATCAGATCCACACTGCGTAACTCGTGGCCGATATGGCGCGGCAACACCTCAGCAGGTGTCGTCCCCTTGCCCAAGTCGTGTGTCAGTGCGGCAAAGCGCACCGGCAAGCTATAGTTCTGCTTCGCTGCATAATCAATCACCATCATGACATGCACCCCGGTATCTACCTCAGGATGGTAAGTCGCCGTTTGTGGCACGCCCCACAAACGATCCAGTTCCGGCAAGATCACCTGCAACGCCCCACAATCGCGTAGCATTTCAAACATGCGGCTGGGCTTCTTTTCCATCAGCCCTTTTGCAAGCTCCTGCCAGACACGTTCAGGCACCAGTGCATCGACTTCACCGGCAGCCACCATATCGCGCATCAGGGTCAGGGTCTCAGGGGCAACGGTAAAATCAGTAAACCGCGCCAGGAAACGGCCTGCTCGCAATATGCGTACGGGATCCTCACTGAAGGCGTCCGTCACATGGCGTAGTATTTTTTTCTGGATATCCAGCTGCCCGTGAAAAGGATCAATCAAACTACCATCTTCAGCCTGGGCAATCGCATTGATCGTGAAGTCCCGCCGCGCAAGATCTTCCTCGAGAGTCACTTCTGGAGCCGCATGGATGCTAAAGCCTTTATAGCCTTTAGCGGTTTTGCGTTCGGTTCGGGCAAGCGCATGCTCTTGTTGTGTTTGTGGATGCAAAAAAACCGGGAAGTCCTTGCCTACCGGCCGGTAACCGGCCGCCAGCATCTGTTCTGGTGTCGCACCCACGACCACATAATCCCTGTCCTTGACCGGCAGGCCAAGCAGGCTATCGCGAACGGCACCGCCTACCTGATAAATTTGCATGGTGAACCACAGCCAGCGTTAACGCCTGGCGTTAATGACTCGCCCTGCTGCGGCGCGGAAATGATCGTAAGCGCCACGGGGATTGTTTTTGACCAGATAGCCAGAGATCACCGCAAACATGTCAGTAGGCACCACACGCAATTCATTAGCCATGGGTTGCTGGCAAACATTATCCACTTGCATGGACTTCACGTTATCCCTGGAAATCAGCTTGATCGGCAGTAACTGCATAAAGCTACCTTGTAATAACGACATCTTCAGACTCAAACCAATGATTGGGCGTTGGACATGGATGGTCTTCATCACTGCCTCAATAATCTGCTGCAAAGTCATGATCGCAGGGCCACCCAGTTCATAAGTCTGACCATAAGTCGCAGGCTCATCCACTGCATTCACCATGGCCGCGGCGACATCCTCTACCCAGATCGGCTGGAACTTGGCCTGAGGCATAGCCAGCGCCAGGACAGGAATCCATTGGATCAGTTTGGCAAACAGATTGATAAAACGGTCGCGCGTCCCAAAAATCACCGACGGCCTGAAAATCGTGACATTCAGTTTTTTGCTGAACTCCATGACCGCCTGGTCACCGGCAGCCTTGCTGCGCAGGTACTCGCTAGGGGCATTCACGGAAGCCTGCAATGCACTCATGTGCAACAGGCGCGGGATACGTAGCTCTTCGCAGAGCTGCGCAACGCGACGCGGGAACTGGTGATGCATTTGCTCAAAGCCGTTATCGCGCGTTTGATGAAGAATACCGATCAGGTTGATCACAACATCGCTGCCTTGCAGTTGCGCTTTCAAGGCAGCATGGTCATGTATATCACACTCGACCACTTGCACCTTGGGTAGCAAGATCAGGTGCTTGGCTTGCTCGCGTCTGCGGGTCAACACCTTTACCTGGTAGCCTGCCTGATCCAGCCTGGCAACCACACTACTCCCTACAAAACCGCTACCACCTAATACAGTCACTGTCTTCATCATGCTTATTCCTGATACGTCTTGCGATTGGCCCTATTGTACCAAAATACAGATAGAAGCTACTCCTGCTCCGAAATACTGATCGTCGTTGTCACAGATTCCACCTCAGCCGTCGTACGCGCGGGGATAGTCCCCAGCCGTCTTTTAAGTGTCAGCATGGGCAAGCCCAACCTGGGGGCATACATATGAGCATTCGCCAGCACTTTTTTGACATAGTTGCGTGTTTCACTGAAGGGAATGGTTTCGGCGTAAATCGCGCCTTCGAGGGGCGTACTACCGGCCCAGCGTCTGGCGCGGCTCGGCCCGGCATTGTACGCCGCGGTTGCCATCACTTCCTGGCCGTTAAAAGTATCCAGCGTATAGCGCATATAGTAAGTGCCCAGGTTTACGTTGGTATCAATATCATGCAGCATGCCATCATGGTAACCATTCAAACCGAGTTTTTTAGCAATCCATTTGGCCGTGGCAGGCATCACCTGCATCAAGCCACCAGCACCCACCGATGACTTGGCATAATGCATGAAACGGCTTTCCTGGCGGATGATGCCATAGACCCAGGCCTCATCAATGGCACGGTTACGCGAAGCCTTTTGTAAATAATCCCGATAAGGCGTGGGATAGCGCAATTCAAAATTGTGTGTACGGCTGGTTTTGTCTGCTGCCAGCACGGCTAAGTCATACCAGCCTTTGAGCAAGGCATATTGCGCCGCGACAATCCGTGTAGGATCATCGAGCACTTCCAGCAAATACAGCCACTCCAACCTGGCCTCATAGCGTGCTTCAACATCAAACAGCACTTCCATACGCTTGACCACCGGCTGCCTGGCAAACTGGCGCACTTCTTCATCGGTTGGCTGGTAAGTGGCCATGGGTTCACCTGCTACCGGCCCCAAGTCTTCCGCCGCCAGCCAGCCATAAAAATGCCGTTCTTGTGACAATTTGGCCAAGATCTGATTAGCATCTGCGATCTGCCCCTTGGCAATCAGCGCACGTGCTTTCCAGTATCGCCAGGCAGACTCATCACTGAGTGCAGCAGGCATCTCATTAATCACTTTCAGCAGCCGTTCCCAGTCCTGCTGGCGAAGGGCACTCCGGGCATACCACTCCCACTGTTCACTACTGAGAATCACTGCGTTGACCTTGCTGAACCCCTGCAAGGCATCTGACTCGTGTTTGCGTGCCGCTTCTAGCGCAATATAGGCCTGTGCCAGTTGTTTTTCTTCGTTATCCAGAAAACCACTATATTTCTGGTAACTGGCCCTGGCTACGCTGGTATCTGCTTTGGCCTGACGGTGGATCGCATAGAGGTAAAGCGCCCGCTGATAAGCTGAACGCTGCTGGATATTGCCCTTTTTCAGGGCCAGCGCCGGATTCTGTGCCATGTCATCAATTTGCTTGAATAGGCCAGCATCGGTTTTACTGCTGCGCTTGGCAAGCACTTTGGCCAAGCCCGTTTTATTGCTGAACAAGGCATCGCGGTACAAGGTGAGCAACAGCTTTTCATCGAGCACACCAACCTGCTGCAAAGCCTCCATCATGCCCTGGCAATCTGCTGGTAAATCCTTGCCAGTCAGCAGTAATTTTTTGCCATCCTCATAAGCATTCGGGTCATCCAGTGCAATACCGGCCTGTACCTGGTAGCATTGGTTACCCAGATCATTGAAACTGTAATACATCGGGATTTGCGCCCGCATTTCCACAAACTGGTCCCAAAACTGCACCCGCCCCAGGCGCTTCAGCCACAACTCGCGCACACGTTGCGATAGCAGGGATTCGTTGTTCTCCTGTAAAAAGGCCTGCACTTGGTCATAAGACAGCTGATCCAGGGTCAGGATCATTTGCCAGTATTGCAGATAAGGTAATAGCGGGGAACGGCGCTGCTTTAGAGTTTCGGTGGCTTCAATTAACTGGGGCAGGTTCCTCGCCTGGTAGGCCTGTTTTGCCTGCAAATAGACTTCGCCATCCCCAGCAAACACTGACTTGGTCATCGCCAGTAAGCAGGCAGCAAAAATGAGGAGGGAAGTGAGTCTAGTCTTCATGCGTCAACAATCACGTGCATCACGTGAGGACAATCAAATTCTGGCCAATCGACTCAGAAAGAAAAACAGTAACAGTAGCAGGATGACGATAAAACCACCGCGCCATACGCTTTTTAACCAGCGCCAGTAACGGGCTTGGCCCGTTTGCCATCCCAGCAACACCAATACCAGCGTACTGACCACCAGCACTGTAAATAAAATACGTATCCACCACATAATGTGTACGGCTTATCCTATCAGGCCGGTAACAAAGGGGCCGGACTAAAATAGTCACGCTGTTTAATGAAACCTACCGGGGCATGTGCATCATTATCAAAGGTGCAGTATTCCCAAGCGGTATCATCTGCCAGCAGTGCGCGTAATAACTGATTATTCAGGGCATGGCCTGACTTGAAGGCTGTAAACTGGCCAATAATCGGGTACCCTAGGATATACAGGTCGCCAATCGCATCCAACACCTTGTGCTTGGCAAACTCGTCGTCATAACGCAAGCCACCACCGTTCAATACCTTGTATTCATCCAGTACGATCGCGTTGTCCAGGCTACCACCTTTGGCTAACCCGTTGGCCCGCAGGTATTCCACCTCGTGCATGAAACCAAACGTGCGCGCACGGCTGATTTCATCAACATAGCTCTGGCTATCGTAATCAATGGTCACGGTTTTACCGGAAAACTCGAACACGGGATGTGCAAAATCAATGGTGAATTCAGCTTTAAAGCCATGATGTGGTGTAAATTTTGCCCATTTATCACCCTCTTGCACTTCTATCGGCTTGAGGATACGCACAAATTTCTTGGCAGCATCCAACTCTTGCAGACCAGCTGTCTGCAGCAAATAGATAAACGGCCCCGAACTGCCATCCATGATGGGCACTTCGGCAGCCGTCAGCTCTATCAGCACATTGTCTACCCCCAAACCAGCGAGGGCAGACATCAAGTGCTCCACGGTAGCCACGCGCGCACCTGAAAACTCTAGGGCGGAGCTCAGGCGAGTGTCGTTCACTGCTGTCGGGGCGACCCGCATGGCAGGCGTATCGGGCAAATCGATGCGCTGGAACACCACTCCGTGATCAGCGGGCGCAGGTTTGAGCGTCAGCGTGACTTTCTCACCGCTGTGTAGCCCAACGCCAGTGGCGCTGATCGGTTGTTTAAGCGTGCGTTGCTTTAACATGGTTTTCTCTGTATTAACTGATTGGCTCCATTATAAGCCAATCACTATCATTACTAATCATTCACAGGCCCATCAAGGCCTGTCAATTAATCAGCCTGTTTACGCAAAAATGCCGGGATATCGTACTCTTCGATCCCGGAGTTTTTCATCGCTTCAACTTGTGCACGACGGCTGTTGCTGGTAAACACGGCAGGCTCATCTTCTTCTACGGCGCTGAAGATAGGCTGGTTGGTTGTACCATCACGCAGCGTAGTCATGACCTTGAGCTCCGGCTTGGCCTGGCGTTTACCCAGTGAACCGTTCAAACCGGTGGCCACCATGGTCACACGCAGGTTGTCACCCATGCTTTCATCCATCACATTACCTACGATCACTGTTGCATCTTCTGCAGTGAACTCTTTGATGGTGTTCATCACATCATAGTATTCACGCATTTTGAAGCTGCCGCTGGCGCTAATATTAACCAGCACACCGCGTGCGTTTGCCAGGTTCACGTCTTCCAGCAATGGGCTGGCAACGGCCTGTTCTGCAGCGATACGTGCACGGTTAGGGCCGCTGGCTTCTGCGGAACCCATCATTGCCATGCCCATTTCGGACATCACAGTACGTACGTCAGCAAAGTCGACGTTGACCAGACCTGGGCAATTGATGATTTCAGCAATACCGGACACGGCGTTATGCAACACGTCATTTGCAGCACGATAGGCCTCAACCACAGTCACGTCTTCACCCAATACGTCCATCAACTTTTCGTTAGGGATAACGATAAGAGAGTCTACGTATTGTGAAAGTTCTTCCAGACCTTCCTGTGCCACTTTGGCGCGCTTGCCTTCGAATGCGAATGGCTTGGTCACCACAGCCACCGTCAGGATACCCATTTCACGCGCCACTTCAGCGATGATCGGTGCTGCACCGGTACCAGTACCGCCACCCATACCTGCTGTAATAAACAGCATGTCAGCGCCATCAATGGTTTCTGCAATGCTGTCGCGGTCTTCCAAGGCTGCTTCGCGGCCGATTTCCGGCTTGGCACCCGCGCCCAGGCCTTTAGTGATGTCAGAACCAATTTGCAGTACAACCTTGGCATGGCTCTTCTTCAGTGCCTGCATGTCAGTGTTGGCGCAAATAAACTCTACGCCAGTCACGCTCTTGGTCATCATGTGCTCAACCGCGTTACCACCGCAACCACCGACACCAATTACCTTGATTACGGCGCCGTCATTCTCTTTGTCAAAAATCTCAATCATACTAACCCTCCATTGCCTATTATTTGAGTGATTGGTTTGCCCCGCACACTCGCCCTAAAACACATTAAAAAAACGACTCAAACTAAAAATTACCTGTAAACCAGCTTTTCATCCGTTCCAGCAACCTGCCTACTGACCCAGATTGCAAGTTACCCACCATTTGTTTTTCTACCTGCTGCTTGGCCATCAGCAACAAGCCTATGCCGGTGGCATAACGCGGATTACCCACCACTTCGGATAACCCTTCCACGCCCCTGGGTACACCCAGGCGGACCGGGGTGTGGAAAATCTCTTCACCCAACTCAACCATGCCGCGCATCTGCGCCGCACCGCCGGTAATCACAATGCCGGAGGCGATCATGGACTCCATGCCACTGCGGCGCAGCTCTTGCTGCACAAACTCGTAAATTTCCTCGACGCGGTCTTCAATCACCTCAGTCAGGGCCTGGCATGACAACTGACGTGGCTCGCGGCCATCCACAGCAGGCACTTCCACCACTTCACGTGGGTCGGCCAGCTGGCGCAGCGCACAACCATGCTTAACCTTAATTTCCTCTGCCGACTGCGTTGGCGTACGCAAAGCCACCGCGATATCGTTGGTAATCTGGTCACCCGCAATCGGGATCACAGCGGTATGGCGAATGGCACCATTCTTGAACACCGCCAGGTCAGTCGTACCGCCACCGATGTCTACCAGACAAACACCCAGCTCTTTTTCATCATCGGTGAGCACAGACTCACTCGAAGCCAAGGGTTGCAAAATGAGGTCACTCACTTCGAGACCGCAACGCTTGATGCACTTGACGATGTTCTGTGCTGCAGCAATCGCACCTGTGACGATGTGCACGCGCACTTCCAGGCGGATACCGCTCATACCGAGTGGCTCGCGTACATCTTCCTGGCCATCAATAATGAATTCCTGAGTCAGGATATGCAGTATCTGCTGGTCGGCCGGCAAAGCAATCGCACGAGCCGTTTCCACCACGCGATCGATGTCCATCTGTGAGACTTCGCTCTCCTTGATCTTCACCATGCCATGCGAGTTGAGGCTCTTAATGTGACTACCAGCAATGCCTGAATACACAGTGTTGATCTTGCAGTCCGCCATCAGCTCGACCTCTTCAATCGCGCGCTGGATGGCCTGCATGGTGGAATCAATATTGACCACCACGCCTTTTTTCAAGCCACGGGAAGCGTGTTGCCCGACACCAATCACCTTCAATGTGCCTTCCGGCAAAATTTCTGCCGCAATCGCCACAATTTTGGAGGTGCCAATATCCAGCCCCACGATCAAATTTTTATCTTCTCTGACTCTACTCATGTCTTTTCCTTGACCTTCTTTCTGGCAGTCTTATTCTTTAAGCACCCGGGCGTGGCATACGCAGTGCAAAGCCATTCGGGTAGCGCAAATCGGCATAACGCCAGTCACTCTCTGCAATATTTGCCTGCTGGCGGTATGCCAGCACAAACTGTTGCAATCTTTGTTTTGCCGCTTCACGTCCCAGCATCATCTGGCGGCCATCTGCGGTTCTAATCTCCCAGGCGCGGCGTGAAGACAAGCTCAGTTGCTGAATTTCCAGCGGCGTCTCTGTCAGCATCTGCGCAAAACTGGCATAGCCTTGCGCCACTTCCTTCACCGCATCCCCGGGGCCATAAAAGGTTGGCAATTGCTCATCAGAAGCGGCCTGGAACAACTCACCATGCTTGTTGACCAGTGCCACTCCTCCCCAGCGCCCCAGCGCCTGATGCTCTTCAATTTGCACCACAATCGTGTCTGGCCACTGGCGGCGTACAGTAACTTTGCGCGCCCAGGGCAGCTTCTCAAACGCGATGCGGGTACGTTGCAAGTCCAGCGTATAAAAATTGCCTTTCAGGTACTTGCTGACAATCAACTGGATCTGCTCATGATTGACATGATCCAGATTGCCTTCCACCTGCACCTGTTTCACTGGAAAAATCGGCAGGTGTATGACCACAAACAAAGCGGCGTACAGCAGCATCACCACTGCCAGTGAAAACAGCAGGTTGGCAATCCAGTTCAGCAATGTTGGCCTATCCCACATGCCCGCAGTTATCCTCTTAAACCTTATCCAGTGTTTGTTGCAAAATACGAACGACTAGTGCATCAAAGTCCATGCCGGCCGCCTTGGCTGCCATCGGCACCAGGCTATGGTCTGTCATGCCTGGACTGGTATTCACTTCCAGGAAATAGTGTTTACCTGCCTCATCCATCAAAAAGTCCACCCGGCCCCAGCCCTTGCACCCCAGTACTTTGAATGCCTGCAAGGCTTCAGCCTGGATTTGTTTTTCCTGCTCGGCAGATAAGCCACAAGGGCACAAGTACTCGGTGTCATCACGCAGGTACTTGGCTTCATAGTCGTAGTATTCGTTTTTCGGCACGATACGCACGATGGGCAGTGCCGTGTCACCCAGAATGCCGACGGTATACTCGCCACCACCGACAAACTGCTCGGCAATCACCAGGGGGTCTGACTGCTTAGCCAAGGTGTAGGCAGCTGCCAGGTCACCGGCCTGCTTCACTTTGCTCACACCGATGCTGGAACCTTCATTGGCGGGTTTCACGAACAGTGGCAGTCCCAGGGCGGTGACGACATTTTCGACATGTGAACTGTCATCCATGAGCACATAGTTAGGCGTGGTCACGCCAGCAGCCGTCCACAATAATTTGGTACGCCATTTATCCATGCCCAATGCGGAAGCCATCACGCCACTGCCGGTATAAGGGATATCCATGAGTTCCAATGCGCCCTGGATAGTGCCGTCTTCGCCAAAACGGCCATGCAATGCAATAAAAGCCCGGTCATACGCCTTCAGCGCAGACAGCTCATGTGTAGCCGGATCGAATGCATGCGCATCGACGCCCTGGCGTTGCAACGCCGCCAACACGGCAGAACCGCTCTTAAGCGACACTTCACGCTCGCCAGAACGACCACCAAACAACACTGCGACTTTGCCAAAAGTTTGCTGATATGCACTCATGCTGTTAAAACACTTTCTCCAATAACTTTTACTTCTTGCACCAATGCCACGCCCTGTTTTGTACGCACTGTCGTTTTGACATGCTCAATCAGAGCTTCAATATCTGAGGCACTGGCATGCCCCAGATTCACAATAAAGTTGGCATGCTTTTCTGATACCTGCGCCCCACCGATGGTGGTGCCTTTTAAGCCTGAGGCTTCAATCAAGCGGGCAGCAAAGTCACCTTCAGGATTCCTGAAGGTTGAGCCAGCGCTAGGCATATTCAGTGGCTGGCTGGCCAATCGCTTGGCCAGCAGCTGTTTAATCTGCTCGGCTGACGCTTTGCCATCTCCCGCAGGCACAGTAAACCAGCCGCCAAGAAACCACTCATCGGCTGCCGGATGCTGCACATGGCGATAAGTTGGTTGGTATTCTGCCCGCGCACGCACTTGCACCGCGCCGGCACGGTTAATCGTTTTCACCTCACTGACCCACTGCCAGGTTTCACCACCATAACAACCGGCGTTCATCGCGAGCGCGCCGCCCACGGTGCCGGGAATGCCTGCCATGAATTCGGCACCTACCCGGTTTTGACTGGCTGCAAATCTTGCCAACTTGGCACACGTCACGCCAGCATCGGCATAAATACGCTCACCTTGCATTTCCAATGCCTGCAAGGCCTGATGCATCACAACCACCGTGCCGCGCACACCACCATCACGTACCAGTAGGTTGCTACCTAGGCCTATAAACGTCAGCGGCTCACTGGCGGACAATTGCTGCAGAAACTGCTGCAACTGTTCCACGCTATCGGCCAGCACCAGACGATCGGCCGGCCCGCCCACTCGCCAGCTGGTATAGCGGGCTAACGGCTCGTCATGCAGCACTTGTAAACCAGTCGTTTTTAAGCCTGAAGCATTCATGCGCTAGCTAGCTCCCTGGTTTTAGCTGCCACGCTGCCAATATTGCCGGCGCCCATTACAACGACGACATCACCAGGCTGCACGCTATCCAGAATGGTGGCGGGTAACTCATCCGTGGTTTCAACAAAGCGTGGTTCAACCTTGCCATTGACGCGGATGGCACGGATCAGGCTGCGCGTATCCGCCGCCACAATCGGCGCTTCGCCAGCGGCATACACTTCCGTCAGCAACAGGGCATCAACCGTAGAAAGCACTTTCACGAAATCCTCAAAGCAATCACGCGTACGCGTATAACGATGTGGCTGGAACGCCAGCACCAGACGGCGACCTGGAAATGCGCCGCGCGCCGCGGCAATCACTGCCTGCATTTCAATCGGGTGGTGGCCGTAATCATCCACCAGCGTGAAATGCCCACCATTGACCGGGATTTCACCGTAACGCTCAAAACGACGGCCCACGCCACGGAATTCAGCCAAGGCTTTGAGGATGGCGGCATCCGGCACATTGAGCTCAGTGGCAATCGCAATCGCGGCCAGGGCATTCAGCACGTAATGATGGCCTGGCAAATTCAAGGTGATTTCGTTACGCAGGGTCTTGCCGTTTTTGCGCACCAGCGTGAAATGCATCTTGCCGTGATCCGCCACAATGTTTTCAGCACGGATACTGGCTTCTTCATGTGTGCCATAGGTCGTCACTGGCCGGGTGACACGTGGCAGAATTTCACGCACATTGGCATCGTCTATGCACATCACGGCCATGCCCCAGAACGGGATCTGCTGCAAAAATTCAACGAACGCCGTTTTGAGCTTATCAAAACTGTGCTCGTAGGTATCCATGTGATCCTGGTCGATATTGGTCACCACAGCCAGGATAGGGGTCAGGTGCAGGAAAGACGCATCAGACTCATCGGCTTCGACCACGATCCATTCGCCGGTACCCAGGCGCGCATTGGCACTGGCGGCTTCCAGCTTGCCGCCAATCACAAAAGTGGGATCCATCTCGGCCTCAGCCAGGATGCTTGCTATCAGGCTGGTAGTCGTGGTTTTACCGTGTGTGCCTGCCACTGCAATACCCTGCTTGAAACGCATCAGCTCAGCCAGCATCACAGCACGTGGAATGACTGGCACTTTACGTGCACGGGCGGCGATGATTTCAGGGTTTTCTTCATTAATCGCACTAGAAACCACCACGACATCTGCGTCACTCAAATACTCGGAAGCGTGTCCCTGGTAAACCGTGGCACCAAAACCTTGCAGGCGCTTGGTGGTCGCGTTGCTGGCCAGGTCAGACCCACTCACCTCAAAACCAAGGTTGAGCAACACTTCGGCAATGCCACTCATGCCTGAGCCGCCTATGCCGATAAAGTGAATCTTTTTAACTTTATGTTTCATACTGAACCTGGTTTCCCGTTTGTCTTTGCGATCGCCAGCTGCTGGCAAATCTCTGCAACCTGTTGCGTAGCTTGTGGCCTTGCCAAGGCTCTTGCTTTGCTTGCCATCTCCAAGCAAGTGTTGCGATCCAGCGTTTTAAGCGTATTTGCCAGTTGTGTGACATCCAGGTCACGCTGCTGAATCAGCAATGCCGCCCCTGCCTGCTGCAAATAAGCCGCATTCGTTGTCTGGTGGTCATCTACCGCAAACGGGAATGGCACCAGGATGCTGGCAGCGCCTACATTGGCCAGTTCTGCCACCGTCAATGCACCCGCGCGGCAAATCACAAGATCAGCCCAGGCATAGACTTCGGCCATGTCATGGATAAATGCACGGCAATCTGCGGCCACACCCGCTTCTGCATAATTCTTTTTAAGTGCTTCAATCTGCTTCTCACCGGCCTGGTGAATGATCTGCGGACGCGCATTGACAGGCAATTGTGCAAACGCCTGCGGGAGCAAGGTATTCAACGCCACGGCGCCCAGGCTGCCCCCAACAACTAACACCCGTAACACGCCATGATGTTCGGCAAAACGCTGCTCCGGGACTGGTAACGTCGTAATCACTTCGCGCACCGGATTACCGACCATCTCGCCTTTGGTGCCCAATGCATTGGGGAAACCAGTCAATACACGGCTCGCAATGCGGGCCAACACTTTATTGGTCAGCCCGGCAATGGAGTTTTGCTCGTGAATCACCAATGGCACTCCTGCCAATCTGGCCACGACACCGCCTGGAAACGCAGCAAAACCACCCATGCCCAACACCACATCAGGCCGTTGCTGTTTAATGGCCTCCCTGGCTTGTGCAAATGCGCGGGCCAGTTTCACCGGCAAAGTCAGCCAGCCCATCAGACCTTTGCCGCGCACGCCTTGCATGGTCATCATGGCTTTGTCATAGGGCTTGTCGGCAATCAGGCGATTTTCCATACCGCCTTCAGTGGCGAGCCAGACAATTTTCCAGCCTTGCGCATGCAACGCGTCGGCCACGGCGATAGCAGGATACACATGCCCTCCTGTGCCGCCTGCCATCACCATCAATGTGTATGCACGGCTCATCAGTTCAAGCCTTTCTGCAAACGACGGTTTTCAAAATCAATACGCAATAACACGGACAGCGCAATGCAATTGGCCAAAATGCCACTACCACCGTAAGACAGTAGTGGCAAAGTCAGGCCTTTGGTCGGCAACAGGCCCATATTTACACCCATATTGATAAAGCCCTGTACGCCCATCCACACGCCGATGCCTTGTGCGAGTAACGCTGAGTAATAACGCTCATTGGCCACCGCTTCCTTGGCAATACTGAAGGCGCGGATCACCAGCCAGGCAAACAGCAATACCACAACTAGAACCCCCACATAGCCCAACTCTTCGGCCACCACGGCCAGCAGGAAATCGGTATGTGCTTCTGGCAGGTACAACAGCTTTTCTACGCTGCCACCCAAGCCCACACCCCAGAACTCACCGCGACCAAACGCGATCAAGGCATGAGACAGCTGGTAACCGGTATCAAACGGGTCATCAAATGGATTTAAAAAGCCTTTCATGCGTTCCAAGCGATAAGGCTCCATGACCACTAGGCCAATCACTGCCAATGGCAGGGCACCGAGCATCGCCAAGAACACTTTCAGGTTGACGCCACCTAGCCACATGATGGAAAACGCAATCGATGCAGTCACGGCAAAAGCACCAAAATCCGGTTCTTTAAGCAGCAAAACACCTACAAACACCATCACGCCTAGCATCGGCAAGAAGCCTTTTTTAAAGCTGTGCATATTGCTGGCCTTGCGCACGGCATAGTCCGAGGCATACATGGCAATAAATAACTTCATGAGTTCTGAAGGTTGCAGATTCATGATCAGCAGTGAAATCCAGCGGCGGCTACCATTCACCACCTTGCCAATGCCTGGGATCAATACCAGGATTAGCAGCACAATGCCCATAATAAACAGGTAAGGCGACATTTTTTGCCACCAGGCCATCGGTATCTGGAATACGATCACGGCAGCCACCAGGCCAACGACGATATACAAGGCCTGACGTACCAGGAAGTAAGTACTGTTGTGCCCGAACATCTTGCTGGAATCAGCATAGGCAATTGAGGCTGAATAGACCATCACCATGCCGAACGCCAGCAAGGACAGCACCACCCACAATAACGACACATCGTAGTTAGGAGAGTTGTAGCGCTCGCGATTCATCATGAGTGGCCCAAGCATGCGACCTCCATGGCTTTCACCGCTTCCACAAATACTTGCGCTCTATGTTCGTAATTGCGGAACATATCGAAACTGGCACACGCTGGTGACAACAGCACTGCGTCCCCTTCTTCGGCCAGGGTTTTGGCAATGTGAACCGCTGCGGTCAAATCCACCGCATCCACGACCGGCAATTGCACGTTGTGCAAAATTTGCTGGATTTTGGGTCCATCGCGACCAATCAGCACGACGGCCCTTGCATGGTGCAATACCGCTTCGCGCAAGGGGCTGAAATCCTGGCCTTTACCATCCCCGCCAGCAATCAGTACCACTTTTTGTGGTTTCCCCTGTTTGAGCATGCCACTGATGGCCGCGCAAGTCGCACCGACATTGGTCCCTTTAGAGTCGTCGTAGAAGTCAACGTCATCAATATTTGCTACCCACTCTACACGGTGCGGCAACCCACTAAAGGACTGCACGGTATGCAGGATAGAGACCTTGTCTATCCCAATAGACTGGGTCAGGGCAATCGCCGCCAGTGCATTGGCGATATTGTGTTTGCCTCGAATCTGCAAACTGTCTGCTTCAATATAGTGTCGGTTACCTGCGCATAACCAGCCCGCATCATTCAGACCGTAATCGTTGATGGTCGGGGAAGGATTCACGCCAAACGACACCTGTGGCAACTGGCCAGCAAGTGCAGCACTAGGCGCGTCATCACGATTCACCACTGCAATGCGGGCCTGCTGGTAAATACGGGCTTTGGCATGCGCATAATCCTCCATGCCATCGTACCGGTCCATATGATCTTCAGACAGGTTCAGGATAGTGGCTGCGTCTGCCTGTAGGCTATAGGTCGTCTCCAGCTGGAAACTGGAAAGCTCGAGTACATAGACATCAGGCGCAGTCATTTCCAAGGTGTCCAGCACGGGCAGGCCAATATTGCCGGCGACAATGGTATTCAACCCTGCCTGCTTGCAGATCTCGCCGACCAATGAGGTCACCGTGGTTTTACCATTGGACCCTGTGATCGCAATCACTTTGGCATACGGTGCACGGAAACGGGCAAACAGCTCCACGTCACCAACCACGCTTTTACCTTGCGCCCTCAGTTCGACAATGGCAGGCTCTCTCAAAGAAACACCCGGGCTTGCCACAATCAGGTCCATGGCAGCCAATAAAGAGGCATTGAACGCGCCAAGATGGTACTCCACATCGGGAAACTCTTGATGCAGACGATCCAGGCCAGACGGATGCAGGCGTGAATCAAACATCACCACTTCCGCGCCCATCTGGCGCAGCCAGCGCAATGCCGAGAATCCGGTTTCACCCAGTCCCAGTACTGCAATACGCTGTTGTTCGAAGTGTTTTTTCATGCTTTCGCCTGACGTTTGACCCAGTGTCTTATCTCAATTTCAAGGTGGACAACCCAACCAGTACCAGCATCATGGTAATAATCCAGAAACGAACCACGACTTGCGTTTCTTTCCAGCCCTTTTGCTCATAGTGGTGATGCAAGGGTGCCATGAGGAAAATGCGTTTACCGGTGCCAGTCATTTTCTTGGTGTATTTGAAATACAGCACTTGCACCGCGACCGAGAAGGTTTCCACCACAAATACGCCACCCATGATGAATAACACGATTTCCTGGCGCACTATCACCGCGACCACACCCAACGCAGCGCCGAGTGCCAGCGCACCAACATCCCCCATAAATACTTCGGCCGGATAAGCGTTAAACCAAAGAAAGCCAAGCCCGGCACCTGCCATGGCTGCACAAAACACCATCAACTCACTTGCACCAGCCACATAAGGAATGCCCAGGTATTTGGAAAATACGGCATGGCCGGCCACGTAAGAAAAGATAGCCAGTGCGCTCCCCACCAGCACGGTTGGCAGCGTTGCCAGGCCATCAAGGCCGTCCGTCAGGTTGACTGCATTACTGCTACCGACAATCACCAGGTAAGTCAGCACAATGAAACCGACCGCACCGAGCGGGAACACCAGATGTTTGAAGAAAGGCACGATGAGCGTGGTTTCTTCCGGCGTGGTTGCTGTGGCATACAGGAAACCCGCAACGCCAAAACCGATCAGGCTTTGCCAGAAATACTTCTCTTTGGCAGACAATCCTTTGGGATTTTTGTAGACCACTTTGCGGTAGTCATCTACCCAGCCCACGGCGCCAAAGCCTAGCGTGGTAATCAGAACTACCCAGATAAAACGGTTATGCAGGTTGCCCCACAGCAAGGTTGCAATCGCAATCGCCACCAGGATCAGCGCACCGCCCATGGTCGGTGTACCCGCCTTAACCAGATGCGTTTGCGGACCATCATCACGCACAGCCTGGCCAACCTTGTATTCAGTCAGCTTGCGGATCATGGCCGGGCCAACCATAAATGAAATCGCCAGTGCCGTCAGTGTCGCGAGCACAGCGCGGAAGGTGATGTAATTAAATACATGGAATCCATGTACATCAGCTGCCAGCCATTTTGCCAATTCAAGTAACATAAGCTTCCCTATTTCCCCACTAACTCAGTGGCCTGTGATTCCACCAAGGCATTGACGACCCGCTCCATTTGCATGAACCGTGACCCCTTCACCAATACCACATCGTTTGTTGTTGTTTCATGCTGCAAAGCCGCCACCAAAGCCTCGAGCGAGGCAAAATGCTGTGCTTGTGCCCCAAAGGCTTGCACGGCTGCTTGCGTTAACTTGCCCAAGGCATACATCCTGGCGATGCCACTCTCTTTAGCGTAACGACCGACCTCTGCGTGCATGGCCTCCGCATCCGTACCTAACTCGCCCATATCGCCCATCACAAATACGGTATTTGCACCACTGCTTTTCAATACATCCAGGGCAACCTTCATGGAGTCCGGATTGGCGTTATAAGTATCGTCAATCAACCTCGCACCATTGGCTGCCACTTTTTGCTGCAAACGGCCTTTCACACCGGCAAAGCCTTGTAACCCTTGCGCAACTTCCGCCAGGCTGGCGCCAGCTGCCAAACTGGCCGCCGCCGCGGCCAATGCATTCATGATGTTGTGTGCGCCGGGTACCACCAGCGTCAATGTCACGGCGTCGCCCTGGTAATGCAGTTCAAAAGTGGACTCTGCATCCGTGATTTCGCCACGCACATTAGCCGCTGGATGCAAACCAAATGTGAGCACGCGACGTTCTTTATTTAATCCGCGCCAGTAGTCTGCAAATTCGCTATCCGCATTGATGACTGCAATCCCGTCATGACTCAATCCAGCAAAAATCTCGCCTTTGGCTTTGGCAATGTTTTCGCGTGAGCCAAGTTCACCGATATGAGCGGTACCTGCGTTATTAATGACCGCCACATCAGGGCGGGCCAAGCGCGTCAGGTAGTCAATCTCGCCCAGGTGATTCATGCCCATTTCAATCACTGCACAACGGTGAGCAGGCCGCAACCGTAACAAGGTAAGCGGCATGCCAATGTCATTATTGAAGTTACCCGCTGTTGCCAACACATTGTCTGCACTACCCACATGCGCCTGCATGATGGCAGCGATCATTTCCTTGGTGGTTGTTTTGCCATTACTGCCCGTGACGGCGATTAATGGCAAAGCCAGTTGCTGACGCCACCAACTGGATAACTGACCCAATGCCAGGCGTGTATCTTTTACCAATACCGTCGGCAAGTGCGTTTCAACTGGCTTACTGACCAGCGCGGCCACCGCTCCTTGCGCAGCCACCTGGTCCAGGAAATCGTGACCATCAAACTTTTCCCCTGCCAAAGCGACAAATAATTGTCCTGGCTTAGCACGACGACTATCAGTGTCGACTGAAGTCACCACGGCGTCGCCACCTTGCAAAGTGCCTTTTAATACGTCAGCAATGGTGTGCAGTGAAATCATGCTTGCACCTTTTGCTTTAATGCGTGTTGATTGGGTACGCTCTTTTTCAATGCGTTTTGCACCCACTCGGCATCACTGAATGGATAACGAATCCCCTGGATTTCCTGGTAATCTTCATGCCCCTTGCCAGCCACCAACACCACATCCCCTTTACTGGCCTGACTGACGGCAAGCGCGATGGCTTTTGCCCGGTCCACCTCTACATTGACTTCACGCATCATGCCTTCAGCAATGGCAGCGATAATGGCATAAGGATTTTCGGTACGTGGATTATCATTGGTCACAATGACTGTATCCGCCAGCTCATCGGCAATTCGCCCCATTTCACTGCGTTTGCCACTGTCACGGTCACCGCCACAGCCGAATACGCAGAGCAATTTGCCACGGGCCTGAACACGTAAGGTATGCAGTGCTTTCTCCAATGCATCCGGCGTGTGTGCGTAATCCACCACCACCAATGGCAAATCGCCCCCGCCAAACATCTGCATGCGCCCAGCGACCGGCACCAGGCCAGAGACAGCCTGCAAGGCAGCAGGCAAAGCCACCTCATTGGCAAGCAGGCATGCCAATACCGCCAACGCGTTATAGACGTTAAACTGCCCTAAGGCATGCAGCTGGATATCGCCGCGGCCTTGCGCCGTATGTACCTGGATTTCAAACCCAGTCGCATGCATGGTGACTGCCGTGGCACAAACATCAGCCTCCTGATGCAAGCCATAACTCAGCACCTTTTTGCCCTGTTTGCGCAATGCATCAATCAAATCCAGGCCAAACGTGTCATCTGCGTTCACCACAGCAGCAGAGAGTGTTTGCCAGTCGAACAATTTACGCTTGGCAGCCTGGTAAGCTTCCATGGTGAGGTGGTAGTCAAGATGATCGCGCGTCAAATTCGTAAACACCGCGACATCAAATGCCACCCCATTAACACGTCCCTGGTCCAGGCCATGTGAAGACACTTCCATAGCAACCATGCGAACGTCATCCAACACAAATGTGGCCAGCATTCTTTGCAACTCCACGGGGCCGGGAGTCGTATTTTGCGTTGGTTGCAAATCCTCGATTGGGCCATTACCCAAGGTTCCAATCACTGCGGACTTCTGTTGCAGGAAACGATAAGCCTGTGCCAGCCAATGCGTCACCGTGGTTTTGCCATTAGTGCCCGTGACCCCCACGCACCACAATTGCTCGGATGGGTCTTTATAAAACTGGCTGGCGATGTGCCCGACTTGTGACTTGAGGTCCGCAATAGCGATGTTATGCACGGTCCACTCAGGATTCCAGTCAAAACCCTCGCTATCCCAGATCACCGTATTCACGCCTTTAGCAATAGCATCCTCAATATAGTCGCGGCCATCGCTGTGCTGACCCGGGTATGCGAGGAACAGGCCATGCTTTTCGACCTGGCGGCTATCAGCCGTGATGCCGTGTACTGGCGCTGGAATAATGTACTTACTCACATCGCCTCCTTGACTTCAGCGGCATCTGCCGAGGTAGTGGCCGGGACCACATTGCCATCTTGCGGAATCACCAGCATGCGCAACACATCGTTCATGACTGCACTAAAGACCGGTGCAGCCACGCTGCCACCGTAATATTCACCATTACTAGGCTCATCTATCATTACCGCCATGATCAGGCGTGGATTCGAAGCGGGCACCATACCAACAAAGGAACCCACATATTTGTCATGCTCGTACCCACCCGCACCCAGCTTGTGCGCAGTGCCGGTTTTGCCTGCCACCCGATACCCCGTGACCTGCGCTTTCAATGCCGTCCCCCCTGGCTGCACCACCAGCTCCAGCATGTCTTTCACTGAATTAGCCACCTTGGCTGAAAACACCTGGCGGCCCACAGGCGGCTCAGACAGTTTGGTCAAGGTCACAGGCAATAACTCACCTTCATTGGCAAACACAGTGTAAGCGCGCGCCAGCTGCAACAAGGTCACGCTGATGCCGTGACCATAAGACATGGTGGCCTGCTCGATAGGACGCCAGGTCTTGTAATCGCGAACCTTGCCCGCCGCTTCACCAGGGAAACCAATTTTAGTTGGTGTCCCAAAGCCCAATTGCACATAGGTATTCCACAACTGCTCGCGATTCAGATCGAGCGCCATTTTGGCGGAGCCAACATTAGAAGACTTCTGAATCACTTGCGACACGCTGAGCACCTGGTTAGGGTGTGCATCATGTATGGTTGCAGTGCCTATACGCAGGTAACCCGGCGCAGTCTGGATTTTGGTATCCGGCTGGTATGGGCCAAACTCCATCGCAGCAGCGGCAGTCACCGGCTTCATCGTCGAGCCCGGTTCAAAAATATTGACGATGGCGGAGTTACGCAGCTTGCTGGCGACATTGACCGGATTATTGGGGTTATAGGTCGGAATATTCACCAGCGCCAGTACCTCACCAGTCTGGGCATCCAGCACCACTGCTGCAGCCGCTTTGGCTTTATGTTTTTCCACTGCGCGAGACAATTCACGGTGGACCACGTATTGCACAGTACGGTCTATGCTCAATACGAGATCCTGGCCATCGTGCGGCAACTTGACCGCCACCAGGTCTTCAACCACATGCCCCTTACGATCACGCACAAAGTCACGCTTGCCTGGCGTGCCAGACAACACATTGTTGCGATATAACTCCATGCCCTCAACACCGGTATCATCCACACCGGTGAAACCGACGATATGCGCCGCCACTTCTGCCGCCGGGTAGAAGCGTTTGTATTCCTTCTGGCTGAATACACCGGGCACTTTCATCGCCATCACCTGTTTTGCCACATCGGGCGCCACTCTCCGTTTGATATACACAAATTCTTTTTTCTTTTGCTGCACTTTCTGCTGCAACTCTCTTGCTGGCATCCCCAGCAATTTGGCCATTTGTTTCAACTGCACCGCCGAGATTTGCACATCGGTCGGGTTCACCCACACCGACTCCACCGGCAAACTGATCGCCAATGGTTTGAAGTTACGGTCATAAATCTTGCCGCGATGTGGCATCAACACCACTTTGCGCCGTGAAAACGCCTCTCCCTTTTTAATCAGGTAATCCTTATGCAAGGTTTGCAGGTAAAACCCGCGCCCCAGCAGCAGGGCAAAGCTCAACAGCAACAACACCAACAGCGTTCTTCTACGCCAGGCGGGCAGCTTCACCAGCTTGTGTTGACTCTCTTTCAGCAACATGACCATTAACCTGCAACCATTCCTGCTTATGGTGCCGCAGGCACATCTATCATAATCACTTGGGTCTGCTGCATGCTCGGGCTATGCATGTGCAAACGCGTGGTTGCAAAATCTTCCAACCGCGAATGCATGGCCCAGGTACTTTGCTCAATCTGTAACTGGTCGTACTCCGTCATGTACTGCTTGGTCAACACTTCCTGCCTGTCCAACTCAAAATACAATTTGCGCGCCTTGTATTGCGCGGTCACCACGCCCAACGCCATGGCAATCGTCAATGCAAACAAAATCAAATTCAGGCGCAACATGACCCAACCCTATTCCGCCCATTACTGCACATGAGTACGCTCAGCGACACGCAGCACCGCGCTGCGCGACCGCACATTGGCCGTCACTTCCGCCTTACCGGGCTTGATCGCCCGGCCAACAGAAACCAGGCGCGGCTGGGGCAGGTCCTTGGCGCGGACCGGCAACCCCGCGGGCAGGTTATCCCTGTCTTCTTCAGACTGGATAAATCGCTTGACGATACGGTCCTCCAGCGAATGAAAGCTGATCACTGCCAGCCGCCCTTGCGGACACAGCAATTTTAAGCAATCAGGCAACACTAACGAGAGTTCCTCAAGCTCTTGATTGACGAAAATCCGTAGAGCCTGAAATGTGCGCGTTGCAGGGTTCTGGCCCGGCTCATTCTTGGGGATGGCGCCTGCCACGACCTTGGCAAGTTGCCCTGTAGTGGTGATGGCACGCCCATCTTCGCGCTCTTTAACAATCGCCCTTGCAACCTGCTTAGCAAACCGTTCTTCACCATAATCCCTTATCACCTCACCCAATTGTTTTTCAGACATCGTCACCAGCCACTCTGCGGCTGTTTTACCCCGACTTTGATCCATACGCATATCCAGTGGCCCGTCAAAACGGAAACTGAATCCACGCACACCCTCATCAATTTGCGGCGACGAAATACCCAGATCGAGCAATATTCCATCTACCGCTTGCACACCCAGCCCCACCAACACTGTTGCCATCGCTGAAAAATGCGCATGCACCATCGTAAAACGCGCATCGGCGATTGTTTGCCCATGCGCCACGGCCGCCAGATCGCGATCCAAGCCGATCAGTCGTCCTTTGCTACCTAATTTGGAAAGAATAAGACGGCTGTGCCCACCACGCCCGAAGGTACCATCCACATACACACCGTCAGCCTGCACATTCAAAGCATCTACCGCTTCATGCAATAACACGGTGATATGACTGGCGGCGACTGGTGACACTGACGTTTCCGTCAAGGACGCGGGCGCTGACTTCGCGCCCCGCGTCATAGCGAGAATCCTTCTAGCTCTTGCGGTATCTGCAGCTGGTCGGTCGCCATCAGGCTTTCCAGCTGCTGATCCCATGCAGCAACATCCCACAACTCAAAATGACTACCTTGCCCGACCATCATCACGTCTTTATCGAGCTTGGCAAACTTGCGCAGTACGGCATTCACCAGCAAACGACCGGCAGAATCCAGATGCATCACATCCGCCTGGCCCACGATCATGCGTTGAATACCACTGGTTTGAGGATTAAAACTGGACAAACTGGTCAGCTTGGTTTCAATCGGCTCCCAAGCGGCTTGCGGATACAGGATCAGGCAGCGATGTGGATGCGCTGTCAGCACCACTTCACCTTGCCCGCCTGCGGTCAGGGCGTCACGATGCTTGGCCGGCACACTGAGCCGTCCCTTTGCATCCAAACTTAACTGTACCGCCCCGCGAAACATGAATAATTACCTTAGCCAACCCGTTTTGATTAAAAATGGAATGAATTTCCCACAATTCAACACAAAATCACTCTTTTGCACACTATAGATAAAAAAAAAGTGCTTGGC
>DATMSK010000208.1:0-2816 GCA_035565395.1 Methylophilus sp.
AGGGCCCTCCATCTTCAAGTTCTCTGCAGGCGGCGCTTCAGCGGGTTTTGGCTCGGGCTCTTTGGGGGCCTCTTTTGGCTGCTCCTTGGGCGTTTCCTTGGGTGGCTCTTTAGGCGGCGGAGGCGGTGGGGGCGGCGGTGTATCCGGCAGCAATTTCACCGTCGTAATTTGTTTTTTTTGTGTGGCACCACCAGAAAACAGTTTTTTGATGCCATAACCGATGCCTGCCAATACCGCCAGCACCAGCAACGCAACCAATAGGCGTGTTGTCCATAAACGTGTGGCAGACATAGACGTTTCTTCTGCCACGGCATCCATTTCATGCAATGCCATGCTTATGTCCCGATCTTGCCGGTCACCAGGCCGACATTTTCAATTTGCAGCCGATTGACCAGGTCAATCACGCCGATTACACCAGCATAGGGCGCTTGCGGCTGGCCTTTGATCATCACATTGAACTTCGGGTCCATCGCTTTGGCCTGGTTAAGCTGTGTTTCCAGTTCGGCCATGCTCACGCCAACCCCATTGATGGTGAGTGTGCCGCCCTGCTGCACCTGTACGATTTTGATATCGTGTTTTTCAGTACTTGGCTTATTGGATGGCTTGGGCAAGTTCATGGTCAGGCCTTGCACACCGGCCGTCGTCATCAGGATAAAAATCACCAGCAGCACATAGGCCAGGTCCAGCATGGGCGTAATATTGATGGTGTCGTAAGGTTGGGCGTCGTTTTGTACCTGCATGGTTTACTCCACCACTTTCTTCGTCACTAGACCAACTTCGGTGATATCCAGCCGCTTACAGATTTCCAGCACTTCAGACACCTTTTCATAATGCGCCGCCGCATCCCCCTTAAGCACCACAGGCAAGTCGGGGTTACTGCTTTTATATTCAGCCAACCGTTGCTCCAGCTGCGCCATATCTACCGGAAACGCGTCTAGGTAGACGCTGCCATCACTGGTCACGGTAATTGCACGCATTTGCGGCTTGGCCAGTGCGGCAGAGTTCACGGTGTGTGGCATGTCGACCTTAACGCCTTGCACGGATGCGGTCGTCATGATGATAAAAATCACCAGCAGTACGTACGCCAGGTCCAGCATGGGCGTAATATTGATCTCGTCGTAGAGCTGGTTCTCTTCTTTGACGCCTTCTGACATCGCCTAAACCTTATTCCTTACCGTACAGCTCAGCAGTACGGGTAATGAATTCATCGACAAATATCTGCATGGCGATGGTGATGTTTTTGACACGGCTGGCCAAATAGTTGTAACCAAACAAGGCAGGAATCGCGACGCCCAGACCAGCCACTGTAGCTAGCAACGCCGCCGCAATACCCGGTGCAATGGCGTTAACGTTGACATCACCCGCCGCGGCAATCGCAGCAAAGGTAATCATCACACCGACCACAGTCCCTAGCAGGCCCAGGAAAGGACCACCGGAAATCGCAATGGTGAGCAATACCATCATGCTGTTCATGCGCTGGGTTTCACGGACCAGGTCAGCATCCACTGCCGCCTTGATCGCATCAATCGAGGTGCCACCTAAAGCCACTTTGCCATCCACCTCACGCTTTTTGATCTCGCGTAAACCGGCTTTGTACAAGCCAAACAGGCTGGAGTGCGTATAGGTCCCCGTTTTGTCCAGGGACAACAGGTCGCCAGTATTAGATTGCTGGAAGCGCTTGAGAAACAGCGCATTGTCCTTATCAGTACGGGTGACCAGACGCGCCTTGCTGACCATCACCCAGGCACTGATAGCAAACATCACAGCCAGGATGCCAATCACCACCTTGGCATCCACAGTCAGACTGTCGATCAGGATGCCCATATAGTTGGCTTCGCCCTCTTCGCCGTCTTCGTCACCCTCTGCAGCAATGACTTTGACCATGCTGGCATCCGCCCCTTGGGATTTAGCCACCAGTGCCAGCCAGGCGGCACTGCGTGCCGTGGAAGCCAGTTGCAGCTCATCAACCTCCGCATTCAAATTTTGCCCCAGAGTGAATTCCGCGTTCGCCTGCGCATCGCTGGCTTCCACTTGACCAGCCACTTGACCATTGACGTAAACAATGGCCTGACCCGCCTGGAAGACCACAGCAAGATGCTGCCACTGGCCTGGCTTCAATTCACCAGCTTGAGTGCTGGCGGCACCTGCATGAAGCACCAAGGCGCTGCCCTCTAGTGTTAACTTGACGTTACCACTTTTGAAAATCTCAGCAGTTTGTGGCAAATTGACCGGCTTCAGCCATACAGACCAAGTCATGCCATTGGCCAAGACTGGTTCAGCAGGCAAGGCAATCGTTAACGGGCTATTGTTTAAAGTGGCGCTTTCGGCAATCAAGCCCGCTTTTTGCACCACAGCATTGCCGCTTGCGGTCAATTGAGCAGGACCACTGTCTTTGAGCAAGGCATTATCGGCAAAAGCAAAGCGGGCCAGTAAGGCTGAATCATTCAGGGCTTGAACATCGCTAGCTGATTTAGCGCCTTCATTCCCAGTATACAAACTGATAGACAAGTCCTTATTGGCAGCAGACACCTGTGGCAGCACGACCCAAGCCACGGCCAGCTCATTCACCGCGTCGTACTTTTCCAGTGAAAATTTAAGTTCTGTTTTATCATCTGCAGCAATAAAGCGCAGGTCAGCACCATCAACATTAGCCCCGGTGAAATCAAAGTTGCCAGAATGCAGGCGCACCAGCACCGGCGCCTGGTTCACAGCCTCCTTGATATTGGCGGTGTCTATCGTAATTTTCTGTTGTGTCGCCCAGTCTTTGTTCCAGGCGGCAAACACGGATGTGGACAGGCTGAGCCCTAATAATCCAA
>DATMSK010000209.1:0-3475 GCA_035565395.1 Methylophilus sp.
AATCAGGCACTGGCAGATGAATTTCAGGATGGCCACTTTGCCACCCTCTACCTCAGCCCCAGAGACTATCACCGCATCCACATGCCCTGCGATGGGCATCTACTGCGCATGACCTACGTCCCAGGCGATCTGTTTTCGGTCAACCCGGTGACTGCGCAAGGCGTACCTGGCCTGTTTGCACGCAACGAGCGCGTGGTGTGCGAGTTTGACTCAGCGCATGGCAAGTTTGTGCTGGTGTTGGTAGGCGCCACCATCGTCGGCAGCATGGCCACCACCTGGCATGGCGTGGTCAATCCGCCACGTCCGGGCAATATTTCGGTATGGGAATATGCCGAGCACCAGATTCACCTCAAGCAGAATGAGGAAATGGGTCGGTTTTTATTGGGCTCGACGGTGGTGCTGCTTTTTCCAAAACAGCCCTTGCAGTTTAATCCGGTATGGCAGGAAGGTCGCCCGATCCGGCTGGGCGAAGCCATGGCAAACAGGGGCTAGCACGCATCAACCCCACGCAAGCCTTGCTCAGGAGGCAATAATGGAACTGCTGTGATTGCGCGGTTTTTTGCGCGTATCCCCGCTGAGGTGAGCCGCAAGCTCATTCAGGGCAAGACGATACACCTCGCGCTTGAACTCAATCACACTCTCCATAGGCACCCAATACTCGCTCCAGCGCCAGGCATCAAACTCAGGATGCGTGCTGGCACGCAGTGACACATCCGAATCGCGACCTACCATACGCAGCAGGAACCAGATCTGCTTCTGGCCGCGATAACTACCGCGCCACTCACGCTTGATCCAGTTGGTGGGGACTTCATACCGCAACCAGTCGCGGGTGCGGCCAAGAATTTTGACGTGCTCCGGGCGCAAGCCAACTTCTTCCATAAGCTCACGGTACATGGCCTGCTCGGGCGTTTCGCCGTGCTTGATGCCACCCTGCGGAAACTGCCAGGAGTGTTCGCGAATACGCTTGCCCCAAAAAACCTCATTGCGGGCATTGCATAATATGATGCCGACATTCGGGCGATATCCATCGCGATCTATCATGACGTACTACCTTAATAATTTAGTGTAATTTTTTCACACTTCAGCCCCGATTGAAAGCCGCATGCCAACTTGCCTTACTGGAAGCCAGAGGATCACGCCTGCAGGCCGTGCAAATTCGGGAATATCACCTGCCAAGCGCGCCTTGACGCTGTTTGCAAGCCCCCCGTATACTGCGTAGTCAACCATATCGGCTTTTCAAGCGTTTGATTCACATCACAACCATTCCGCAGATCCGCTTTCCATTGAAACCGTTGCTTATCCTCCTTGCCGCATTCTCCTCCTGTATCGCATGGTCATGCCAGGCTGGCGGCTTTGCCTACATCAGCAATCAGGGGAATAACACGGTATCGGTAATTGATCTTGCGTCGAATCAGGTCATTGCCAGCATAGAAGTTGGCAAAGCGCCTGTCGGTGTCGCGACTTCTGCAGCCCTGGGCCGCACCTATATCACCAATGTCGACGGCCAATCCATTAGCGTGATTGACTCTCAGCATTACAAAGTATTGCAAGAGTTGCCATTGCATGGCTCGCCGGTCGGCATTGCCCTCTCGCCAGACAGCAAAACCCTGTTTGTCGCCGACTGGTTTGAAGACAAGATACTGGCGCTGGATACCGCCGACCTGACGCAACAGCGCACGGTCAATGTCGGCAAGGCGCCAGCAGGCATTATCGTCAGCCCGGACGGCAAGCAGCTTTATGTTGCCAATCGCGATAGCAATGATGTCGCTATCATTGATACCGCCAGCATGCAGATCGTCAAGCGTATTGCCGTGGGTGAACACCCATTTGGCCTGGGCCTGAGCCGGGATGGCAAGCAGCTTTACGCCGTTAATGTTTATAGTAATAGCGTTTCCATGATTGATACGCAAACACACCAGGTCAACACCATCAAGGTGGGGGAACATCCCTATTGCGTCACGGTCAGCACAGATGGCAGCCGCATTTACGTCACCAATACGCAAAGCGACAATGTCTCGGTGATTGATGTTGCCCAGCAAAAAGTCATCAGCATCGTGCCGGTGGGAGGTTACCCCGAAGGCATCAGTTTTGATCATGCGAACCAGCGGGTATATGTTGCCAACTGGTTCGACAACACGGTTTCAGTGATCGACGCCAGCAACAATAAATTGGTCCAGACCATTGCCACGGACAAGCAAAGCCGGGCATTTGGCCAGTTTATTCAGGAGACGGCGCACTGAGAATGAATCCAGCCCCGGATTCGGATTTAGCACCAAGACTTTTATCAACGGAGAAAAATCGCATGAAAAAACTACTCGCCCTCATTGCCCTGGCCGTCATTCCATTGACCGCCACTGCGCACGGTCCATCGCCACAAAAAGTGGAAAAATCCGTTACCATCAAGGCTGATCCCGCCAAGGTATGGGCGCTGGTGAAAGACTTCGGCAACCTGCAAAAATGGCACCCTGCTGTGGCCAGCACCAAGCTCGAAACCAAAGATGGCGAAACTTATCGCCTGCTGACCCTGAAGGGCGGTGGCACCATCTACGAAAAACTGCGCAGCATTGACGACGCCGACATGAAGCTGAAGTACGAAATCGTGGAAGGCGTATTGCCCGTAGCTGATTACAACTCCTTCATTACCGTCAAGGCAGGCCCTGGCGCTGGCGAAAGCACCGTGACCTGGGTAGGCCGCTTCTACCGCGTGTACAAGCTTAACCCACCTATCCCACCAGGTCAGGATGACGAATCCGCCATCAATGCTGTGACCGGTGTGTACGACGCTGGCCTGGCCAACCTGAAGAAAGTGGCTGAAGGCAACTAATTGCCATCAGCAAACGGTGACATTTTTTGTCACTGAAAATCAAAAAAGCGGATGTCACCATCCGCTTTTTTTATGCCTGCGTTATGCTTGATTCATCTGATAAACGAAGTGATCAACCAACACCCCGTTTATCGACGCAACACCCCTGGCAGACATCTGCTAGAGACTCTCCTAAATTGATTGAAAGGTGATGACATGAAAAACTCACAGCAAGGTTTTACTCTTATCGAACTGATGATCGTGGTCGCGATTATTGGTATTTTGGCAGCGGTGGCGATTCCTTCGTATCAGGACTACACCGTACGTGCACGTGTAACTGAAGGCTTGAACTTGGCATCAGCGGCCAAGAGTACTGTCGCAGAAAATATAACGAATGGTGGGGGCACATCAATACCTGCTACCGGGAATTGCAGAGGCGTGAATACATTTACCACCCTCACAGGTCACACTCAATCTCTTGCGTGCACAGATGGAACAGGGGCCTTAGTAGCAACAATGGACACGACGGCAAAAGGTGTAGCAATCACATTGACTCCAGCAACAAGTGAACGCGGTGTTACTTGGACGTGCACCACTACTGAAGCAAACTTCAAGTATGTTCCTGCTGAGTGCAGAAACGCTGGCTAATGTGGTAATTGTAGTAAAAGCCCG
>DATMSK010000210.1:0-6932 GCA_035565395.1 Methylophilus sp.
AGTTATCATTGATCCGTTTGAAAAAATCAATATCAAAAATCACCAGATAATGATGCAGGGGGAAACGGTATTCAGGTTTGTAATCATTGAGCAGGATTTTGCTCACACATTGGTCAAAAGTTTTACGGTTAAGCAACCCTGTCAGGCCATCGCGCTCATTTTCAATAATCAGGCGAGCGTAGTAATGGAACATCTGTAAGCATTGCTCTACCAACGCAACGGCCTCCGTAGACAATGCTGCATGTTGGATCAGCAAAATTGCATTTTTGTGCGCAATACTTTGGGAGAGCGGAAAAATATGTAACTTGCCTATGGCTGTTTCCAGGCATTGATGTTGGCGATGCTCCTGATCGAGATAGCCCAGCAACATTTTATAGACATCGGCTGGTAAGGCTTCAAAAGCTGGATCGGTGCTGGCCACCTTGGGATCCATGACTGAGACCAACTGGCGCCTGGACAGTACTTGCATCTTAATGGGCTGCGCTTGCCCGGCAAAAGTGCCAAGCCAGTGCTGCATGAGTGAAAGCAAAGCGGGATCCAAAGCGAGACTTTCCCTGACCTTAGTCAAGTCAATCAGGCTCTGCATAAATTTTTCCAAGTCCAAATGTGTAGTCATGTGCGTGATAAACGTTTTTAAACACTTTATCAAAAGCAAAATAGATGCCTACTGCGAAACAGAGCCTATTTTAGGGACTAATTTTGGATTTAAAGAGAGGAGATAAGTAAATGGGGTGGCTAATCGGGCTCGAACCGACGACAACCGGAATCACAATCCGGGGCTCTACCAACAGAGCTATAGCCACCACTGGGAAAGATTTTGGCCTGCCCGACAGGAATCGAACCTGTAACCCCCAGCTTAGAAGGCTGGTGCTCTATCCAGTTGAGCTACGAGCAGATAGTAGTTACATGCCGATCAGGCAATCCAGAGAAAACTGGTCGGCGTGGAGAGATTCGAACTCCCGACATCCTGCTCCCAAAGCAGGCGCGCTACCAGACTACGCTACACGCCGAAAGCAGAAATATAACCGATTTTACGAATTTGTGTCAATGTCGATGTGATAAAATTATCTTTTTTACGACAAATTTTTTGTTCATGAGCGCCCAAATTATTGATGGCAAACAGATTGCCAATCAACTGTTAGATGACATCAAAGTCAACATAGACCAACGTTTGCAAAATGGGAAACGTGCGCCTTGCCTGGCCGTTATTTTGGTTGGCGATGACGCCGCTTCTGCAATTTATGTGCGCAACAAACGCCTCGCTTGCGAAAAAGTGGGGATTGTCTCGGTTGCACGCAATTTGCCTAGCAGTACCTCACAAGAAGAGTTGTTTGATTTGATCAGGCAACTCAACGCTGACGATGCCACGGATGGCATCCTGGTTCAGTCTCCATTACCTCATCATATAGATGAGACCGAAATTCTGGCCTTGATTAACCCAGCCAAAGATGTTGACGGTTTTCATCCTTATAACATTGGCCGCTTGGCCGTTCGCCAGCCGTTATTACGCTCGTGCACACCTTTTGGTGTAATCAAAATGTTGCAAGCCAGTGGCATTTCACTTAAAGGGATGGATGCAGTGGTTGTGGGTGTCTCCAATCATGTAGGGAGACCTATGGGCCTGGAACTACTACTGGCAGGCTGCACCGTCACTAGTTGCCATCGTCATACGAAAGATCTGGCAGCTCATATTGGCCGTGCTGACCTCATTGTAGCGGCGGCTGGCAAAGCCGGCCTTATTAAAGGCGAGTGGATCAAACCAGGGGCTGTTGTCGTTGATATCGGCATCAACCGCTTACCGGATGGCAAACTTACCGGCGATGTGGATTTTGCAGTGGCCAGCCAGCGCGCCAGCCATATTACGCCTGTTCCTGGTGGCGTTGGCCCCATGACCGTCGCCACATTAATGGAAAACACTTTAAAAGCACTGGAATTGCGCGAACTGGCATAACACAACTTACCAAACGCTTGCCTATAAAGGTGAAAGACACTTTGCAACCCCGGAAAAACTGGTGTAAACTCGCGCGATTGTTGATTGACGTAATGCAATACACAACGCTCTCACGGGCAATAACTATTCAGTAGTTTCGTTCTTTGGAACCATCATGGCAGACACCGTTAACAAATCTTTCACCCCTTACCAGCCAGCCGCCGGTGAGGAATATATGAATAAAAAACAGCAGGATCACTTCCGTAAAATCCTGAATGACTGGAAAGCTGAACTGAGTCACGATATTGACCGCACCGTGCATACCATGCAGGATGAAGTCACCAGTTTTGCCGACCCGAATGATCGTGCCAGCCAGGAGTCTGACATGGCCCTTGAGTTGCGCAACCGCGACCGCGAGCGCAAGCTGATCAAGAAGATCGACGAAACACTGCGCAATATTGATAGCGGCGACTATGGATATTGTGAGGGCTGTGGCATTGAAATTGGCCTGAAACGCCTGGAAGCGCGTCCGACGGCAACCTTATGCATTGATTGCAAAACGCTGGATGAAATGCGCGAAAAACAAGTTGCCAAATAATCCACTCGGCGACGCATAACAAAAAAGGCTGCATTGATGCAGCCTTTTTTATTTGGCATACAGCAGCTATCACTTAGCTGCTACCAGCTCTCTTCAACCGCAAACAAACGTCTGTGCTCACGAATCGCATAGCGATCTGTCATCCCAGCAATATAGTCAGCGACGGCGCGAGCCTGGTCTTGTTTTGCAGCTTGCTGGTGCTCTTGCGGCATCAGATTGGGGGACTGTATAAAGGCAGTAAACAGTTCCTCAATAATCCGCCCTGCTTTTGCACTCATGCGATTCACTTTGTAGTGCCGATACAAATGCTTAAGCAAAAACTGCTTCAACTCGAGATTTTTCTCGGCAATCGCCTGACTGAAGCCCACCAAATACACAGGTGATTTACGCACATCATCAATCGTCGCAGGGTTAAGGTTGGCGATTGCCTGCTGGCTTTGTTCACACAAATCGACCACCAGCACATTAATCATGCGGCGTATGGTCTCGTGGACCAAGCGCTTTTCTTCAATGTCACCATACAGCCGCTTCACTTCAGCCATATTTTCAGCAAATAACTGGATGCCAGATAACTGCTGAATAGTAATCAGGCCAGAACGCAGACCATCATCGACATCGTGGTTATTGTAGGCAATTTCATCGGCAAAATTGGTAATCTGCGCCTCTAAACTTGGCGACTCTTTACGCAAGAAGCGTTCGCCAACATCACCCAACTGTTCGGCATTTTTACGGGAACAATGTTTGAGTATGCCTTCACGCACTTCGAAGGTCAGATTCAGTCCATCAAAACTGGCGTATCGATTTTCCAGCACATCCACCACACGCAAAGACTGCAGGTTATGTTCAAAGCCACCATAATCCCGCATGCACTGATTAAGCGCATCCTGGCCAGCATGGCCAAAAGGCGTATGTCCAAGATCATGTGCTAATGCGATTGCTTCAGCCAGGTCTTCATGCAACCCCAAGGTTCGCGCAATGCCGCGTGTCAGCTGCGCGACTTCAATACTGTGTGTTAAGCGCGTCCGGAACAAATCACCTTCGTGATTTACAAACACCTGCGTCTTGTACTCCAGCCGGCGAAACGCAGTAGAGTGAATAATGCGGTCACGATCGCGTTGAAACACATTACGCGTAGGCGACTCTTGCTCAATCACCTTGCGGCCCCGTGTTTTTTCGGGATGTGCAGCAAAACTGGCCAAGGTCATCACATTCACTTTAGTATCAAGCGGCCAATGACAAAGTTTGTTTTAGTTTGTCAGCATCGTAATCTGCGGTGATGATCGCCTTGCCAATATCCTGCTGCAAAATCAGGCGGATGCGGCCATCGGACACTTTTTTGTCTAATTGCATCAATCGCAAATACTCTTCTACCCCCAAGTCTGGTGCCTCAATCGGCAATTTGGCTGCTTGCATAATGGTTTTAATACGTGCGATTTGCGCCTCATTCAGCCAGCCCATGCGCTGCGATAAATCTGCAGCCATCACCGTGCCGGTAGCCACGGCCTCGCCATGCAACCAGACCCCATAGCCCATGGCGTTTTCGATTGCATGGCCAAAGGTGTGTCCCAAATTAAGCAAGGCGCGCTCGCCTTGCTCATGCTCGTCGGCCGCCACTACTTCCGCCTTGTTCTGGCAGGAGCGGTAAATGGCATAGCTGGCCACCGCTGTATCCAGCGCCATCAGCGCGGACATATTGGTTTCCAGCCAGCTAAAAAAGTCAGCATCACGAATCAAGCCATACTTAATCACCTCTGCCACACCGGCGGATAATTCGCGCTGTGGCAGGGTTTTCAAGGTATCGATATCCGCCAGCACCAGTTTTGGCTGGTAAAACGCGCCTATCATGTTCTTGCCCAGCGGGTGGTTGATACCCGTTTTGCCACCTACGCTGGAGTCCACTTGCGACAATAACGTCGTGGGTACCTGGATAAATGGCACGCCACGCAGATAAGTAGCCGCAGCATAACCGGTCAAGTCGCCAATCACCCCACCACCCAGCGCAATCAGGGTCGTATTCCGTTCACAGCGATTTTGCAACAGATGATCGTAAATGGTTTGCAGTGTTTCATTGTTTTTGTAAGCCTCGCCATCTGGCAGAATAATTTCAATGACACTGACCCCTGCGTCACGCAAGGGCTGGGCAATGGTCTGCATATACAATGGCGCTACCGTCGTATTGCTGACGATGGCAACTTGCTTGCGCTTCAAATACGGCAGAATCAGATCTGCCTGGCCCAGTAGGCCATTACCGATATGAATAGGGTAACTACGGTCAGCCAGGCTGACGGTCAAGGTTTGCATGATGACTCCAACGCTTTCAGGGCGTTTTCAATTTTCTGGATAATCACGGCCACCGGCTGGTGACCAGTATCGACGATGAGATTGGCAGTTTCTGTATAAAGTGGATTGCGCGCATGGAACAATTGTTCCAGCTTGGCTTTGACATCCACATTCTGTAACAAGGGACGATTTTTATCGTTACGGGTACGCAAATATAACTCGTTCACATTTGCCCGCAAGTAAATCACGTAACCATACTTTTTGAGAATCTCCCGGTTTTCGGGTGCAATAATGGCGCCGCCGCCTGTGGCGAGCACAATATTATCCTGTTGGGCAAACTCTTCCAGAGTGGAAGTTTCACGTTTGCGGAACCCGGCCTCGCCTTCCAGCTCGAAAATGGTCGGAATTTTGACGCCGGTGCGTTGTTCAATGACATGATCGGTGTCGTAAAAGGTCTTGCCCAGATTTTTGGCAATCAGCTTTCCAACGGTGGTCTTGCCTGCCCCCATCAATCCGATCAAAAATATGTTGTTTGGTATTTGTGCACCCATAAAAAAGCCCAACCGTTCCAGTTGGGCATTTTAAGGTAAAGCCTGGCCGCTGTCAGTAACAGCGGCGTTGAGAATAGGGGCTAATTAAGTGCCAGCGTTTCATCCATCACTTTTGGCGTAATAAAAATCAGCAATTCAGTTTTATCTTCCTGCCTAGTATTACGCTTGAACGCATACCCAACCACTGGCAAATCACCAAAAAATGGCACCTTGTCAGTCGTTTTTTGTGAGACTTGCTCATAAATCCCGCCCAGAACCACAGTTTCACCATTACCGACCAATACTTGTGTTTGCACATTCTGCGTATTGATAGCCACGCCACCTGGCAGCGTTTCACCACGGCTGTCCTTGCGTACATCCAGATCCATGATGATTTTCTGGTCCGGGGTAATTTGAGGCGTCACCTCCAAACTCAATTCCGCCTTTTTGAAGCTGACGGCTGTCGCACCACTGCTGGTCGCACTTTGGTAAGGAATCTCTACACCTTGCGCAATTCTTGCCTTTTGCTGGTTGGCCGTCGTGACACGTGGGCTTGAGATAACCTTACCGCGGGAGTCTGCCTCCAATGCTGACAATTCCAGATTCAACAATAAGTTAGCTGACAGCTTAAGCAAACTCAGGGCAATGCCACCATAAGCATTGGTTACCGGCAAATTGGACATTAAATCAGGCTGCCCGTTGGAGCTGATAATATAGTTACCAATGGTCGCACTTTGTACTGTGCCACCTTGTGTGCCCAAAGTATAAGTCCCTGTGCCACCTGCCGTCGTTGGTGCAGTATACGCGGTTGCCTTATTACCCAGCGTTCCGCCTATAGAGAGGTTGGTGTTGCTACCGGGAGTCCCGGTTTGTGAGATGCCAAAACGCGCACCCAGCGCTTTTGAGAAGGTATTGGAGGCAATCACCATCCGTGACTCGATCATCACTTGCTTCACCGGCACATCAACCTTGTTAATGATCACTTGAATTTCTTCCAGTTTTTTTGGTGTATCCTGCACAAAAATCGTATTGGTTCGTGCATCAAAGGTCACACTCCCACGCGGCGAAAGAATACGGTTCATACGTCCAGCCGAAGAGCCTCCGGTAGATGTCCCCATGGACATGCCGGAAGAAGTTGAGCCGCCAGCCGTGCTGGTACCACCACCCAGCAACATGTTTCTGAAATCCATGGCTTTTTGGTATCTCAATGAAAAGACTTCCGTACGTAGTGTTTCTAAGGTCTCGCGCTCCGCATCTGCTGTCAGCTGTGCTTTTTCCTTGGCAGCAAACTCTTCAGCAGGTGCAATTGAAATCACACTGCCATTCACGCGCATATCCAGGCCCTTGCTCTTCATAATCACATCCAGCGCCTGGTCCCAAGGCACATCTTTAAGGCCTATGGTGACACTGCCAGAAACAGAATCGCTCACCACGATATTTTTACCTGTGAAGTCAGCAATCACTTTCAGGACATCCCTGACATCGACACGTTGAAAATTAAGCGACAGCTTTTCTCCGGCATAGCCTTGCTTGGAGCCCTGGATCAGCTTATTCGGGTCTTTTACCAAAGGGCGGATATCCACCACTAAGCGGC
>DATMSK010000211.1:0-4197 GCA_035565395.1 Methylophilus sp.
GCGCTTTCCAAAGCAACGGAAAACATCGGGACGAAAGTCTCCGGGCTGTTAGCTCAGCTGGTAGAGCAGCGGACTTTTAATCCGTTTGTCGTGGGTTCGATCCCCGCACAGCCCACCAACACCAAAAAGGGGTTACGAGAAATCGTAACCCTTTTTTTATGTATTTTGAATGCTGGCATTGATATTCATAAAGCCCGTAATGAATAGCCCGCGATCAAGCCCTTGAAGAGCAGCATAGGGATTCAAGTTTATGCTAATGTTTGGCTGGAAGTGTGGTTTAACGCCCAAATAGGGCGATGATGTCGTTTTGGTTTTTATTGCTGTTTGCCGCAGATAACTACCTTAAGAGGCGGGTCATCCCATGCGAAATGCTGCCAGGAAAAATGTTGAGCTTGCTGTTGTGCTCCCTGTGGGCCCCACATGCCAGTTAGCGTATGTTGTGGATACGATAGAAAGCATCCGATATTACATTCGCTCATCCCATGTGATCATTGTGCTGGATGATAGTGGCGAGTCCCTTTGCGCAGGTCTTCCAGATGTGTTTGATAACGTTGACGTCATTGCTACCCAAGGCAATATGGGGAAAGAAGCAGGCCTGTACATCAATCTCTCGCATGGGTTTGCTTATGCCCATGAGCATTACGAATTCAAGGTGCTGCTACGGCTTGATACGGATGCTCTGGTCATTGGTCCTGACCCGGAAAAAGATGCCATCGAATGTTTTGATCAGCATCCAGAGCTTGGGATGCTGGGTTCGTACCGGGTGGATTGCAATGGGGATCCGAGAGACTTTTCATGGCCGCGCCGCAAGCTGACGCAGAAGCTTAAAGTCAACCTGGCTTTGTTACGCCATCCAGGAGCATGGAGAAGCTGGTGGTTTATCTACCGTGTGTCTCGTCGCAGTATCAAATACGGGTATGAGCCCGGTGAGCACTGTCTGGGTGGCGCGTATTTTGTCAGTGCTGAATGTATTCGACGCCTGGTGCGACACCAGTTGTTGGCACGCAAAGAATTTTTCTGGAGCGAACTGCAAGAGGATCAGATTTTTGGCCTGCTTGTTCGTGCGGTAGGAATGCAGCATGGTGACTTCTCAACGGGGAGTTTTCCGATGGGGCTACGGTGGCGAGGTTTGCCTGACTCACCCGCGACCCTGGTAGCGAATAAAAAGAAAGTCACACATTCGACCCGCTTTTTTGGCGATGAGAATGAGTTTGCCATACGCACCTTTTTTAAAGCGCAACGTAGCCTTGACCAAGTCTAGTTCAATCCTGGCTGGGGTTGCCGTTAATGGATTGAGCGTCGCCGTTTATAAAAAGTTGGTTTTTTACATTACTTATCAAGATTGTTTTTATGGCCCTTAAATCCACCGTATTCAAAGCCAGTCTGCAGATTGCCGACATGGAGCGGCATTATTATCATGATCATGCATTGACCCTGGCGCGGCATCCGTCGGAGACGGATGAGCGCATGATGGTGCGCCTGCTGGCGTTTGCCCTGCATGCGGATGAGCAGATGGCGTTTGGTCAGGGTATGACGGACGATGAAGAGGCGGACCTTTGGCGCCGCGATTTGACTGGCCGCATTGAGCAGTGGATTGATGTCGGCCTGCCGGACGAGAAGCTGATACGCAAGGCATGTGGCCGTGCCGATGAGGTGGTGGTGTATGCCTATGGCGGGCGTACGGCAGAGATGTGGTTTGCGCAGAACGCTTCCGGTTTTGCCAGGCTCAGCAATCTGCGGGTTTACAGTCTGCCGCAGGAAACAACCCAGGCTCTGGCCGCATTGGCGCAACGCAGCATGAATCTGCAATGCACCATCCAGGATGGTCAGGTGTGGTTAAGCGATGGGGAGGCGAGCGTGGAAGTCACCCGCGCTACCCTAAAGTAGGGCGCTACGCCTACACTCCAGTAAGCGTTCTCTGACACGAGAATCAGCGACCAACGTATTCGCCATCATGCCGGTTTCTTTCACAATGGATTCGTCTTCAACAACAACCCATTATAAGGAAACGATATGAAAACGAATTTTAAAGCTCTGCTGTTGGTAAGTGCTCTGGCAATGCCTTTGAGTGGCTTTGCTGCAGACGGTGATGCCGTTTCCACCAAGTTGAGCGATACCGTGATCACAACCAAGGTGAAGGCTGCGTTTGCCAAGGATAAGCTGGTAAGTGCCAGTGATATCAAGGTTGAAACTGACAGCAATGGCCTGGTCGAATTGTCCGGCACTGCAAAAACCAAGAAAGAAGCTGAAAAAGCAGTGTTGCTCGCCAAGGGCGTCAAGGGCGTGACCGCCGTCAAGAATGAAATTGTTGTCGCTGAGTAATTTCTCGCGATAACGGGTTGCCGGTTTTGCCGGTCACCGGAAAAAGGCTGACAGCAATGTCGGCCTTTTTTCATGGCCGTCTGCGTGCGAGATAAAAGCAAATCTGGTCCCGTCGGCGCTGGATCATCGACGCGTGGGTATCGCTAGTCTAAACTTCAGGCATGGTCAGGATATTTTTTGAGTGCTTGGTGGCGAATGAGGTCAGGATATATGGCGTGGGGATCTATGCGTAGCCTGGGTCTCATGCTGCTGGTAACCGTATTGAGCCTGCTGGCGATTTTTTTTGTGGATGCGCCAGCGGCCTTGTGGATCAAGGCGCATTTGCTGAGCTATGCCCCGTTTCATGACTATACCAATAACCTTCCCAGCCATTTGTTCTGGGTGGTGCTGATCGGCTCTACCTTTAGTTTTTCCTTCTATTTTTACTTGCGCAGGCTGGGCGAGCGTAGCCCAAGGCGTGACTTTTTTCTTTTGATCGGTGTGGTGCTGCCCATGGCGTTCCTCGCCAAGCATGTGCTCAAGCTCATGTTCGCGCGTATCGAGGTTCGCTTTTGGTTGTCCAATCCCGAGGCTCATCAGGCGCACTGGTTTCAGATAGGCAAGCGTGGGTACGACGCTTTTCCGTCAGGTCACATGGTGGTGTTCATGACGGTGTTCATGGCGCTGTGGCAGTTTTATCCACGCTGGCGCCGGTGGTATCTGGCGGGCATGTCACTCCTGGCGGTGGCGCTGGTGGCTACCAACTATCATTATGTCAGCGATGTGATCGCCGGTACTTATATCGGCATGCTGGTTTATTGGGCTACCCGCTTGGCCGTGTTGAAGGAACGTAAACGTGGATAGGGTTGGCATCGTTGATGCTTGCATGCAAGTGTTATCCGTATGCAGAAAGGAGTCATCATGGAGCCGCTAAATGCCATCAAGGGCGTGCTGTTTGATCTCGACGGTGTGCTCTATATCGGCGGCAAGCCGGTGGAGGGCGCGATGGATGCGGTAGACCGTATCCGCAACGCCGGTTTGCCGTGCCGGTTTGTTACCAATACCAGCACGCTGTCGCTGGCTTCATTGCAGGCAAAACTGGGCAGTCTGGGCTTTGCGGTGGAAACAGAGGAAATCATCAGTGCCACCCAGGCCGCGCGTTTATATCTGATGCGGCAGGGCGACCCGGTCTGCCGGTTCCTGCTGGCGGAAGATGTGATGCAGGATTTTGCCGATTTTCGCCAGTCAGATACCGATGCCGAATTCATTGTGATTGGCGATATTGGCGATGCCTGGTCATACCGGTTGCTGAATGAGGTGTTCAACTGCCTGATGCGTGGCGCCAAGCTGATTGCCATCCACAAGAACCGCTACTGGCAAACCGAGCATGGCTTGCAAATGGATATTGGCGCCTTTATCACCGGTCTGGAATATGCAAGTGGCGCGCAGACCACGCTGATGGGCAAGCCCTCGGCGGATTTTTTTGCCATGGCGCTGATCAGTATGAGTGTGGCGGCATGCGATGCGGTGCTAATCGGCGATGACATTGATGCCGACATTGGCGGTGCCCAGCAGGCAGGTCTGCATGGGGTGCTGGTGCAGACCGGCAAGTATCGCCAGGCATACTGTGATGCCTCCACTATTCACCCGGATCGGGTGATTCCATCCATACGCGAATTTCCCGATTTGCTGGGGATTTAGTGGCGCGATTGTCGCCATTTGCCGACCCCGCATGCCGGGGTCAGCGAATTTTTTCGGCCTTATGTAGTCATCTTGAATAAGAAGCCCGGCAAGCGTGCCGTTCTGCTAACTCACTAATCAATGTCAGTTTCAAGGCTCCCCGTGGGGTGCGAGCGAACTTTAATAAAGTCACTGCCTGCAGGCATGTCGACATCA
>DATMSK010000212.1:0-11527 GCA_035565395.1 Methylophilus sp.
TTCTTTAATTTCGTCCACCGCATTCACAAAGTGACTGGTCTCACCAAAACAGCTTGAGGGCACACCTTTATGTTCCTCATATTGCAGGCGTACCCGTTCTCCGGATAATGCATTGATTTTGGGAATGACAGCGGGGTCGCGCACCGTGAAATAAAATTTTTCTGCCTGCGTGCCTGGCACCGTCACCAGTACAAGCTCCCCTTCCCAGGTTTTACATAGCCAGCCCTTATGCGATAGTTTCTGCACATACCCCACACGCTCGCCATCAGAATAAACCCAGGTCAGGCTGCCCCAGGTATAAAGGCTCAGCAAACCTAACGGGAGCAAGATGATCCAGAATACCCATTTTAAAAATCTGGCAAAAGCCGACATGTCACTACTCCGCAAGTTTTTTATCGTTTGTTCGTCGCATTATCTTATAAAATGTTGCGATAAAGATAGGTCGCTTCTATAAATTCAAATTGCTAAGCCAGACAACCACTTCTACTCACGGTTACCCATGACTGCCACTGATCATTTTCCAGCGTTAAGCCTTGCACACTCTGACACTGTGGACTCAGGCACCGTGATTCTGTGTGCATCGGCACGTCTGGCACAAGGCATACGCTTATGGCTGCAACAGTCCTACCAGCAGCAAGGTCTGTCACAGTGGCAGGCACCGCATGTATTTCCGTTACAAGACTGGCTCAACCAACGCATAGAATATGCGATCTTATCTGGGCAAATTGATGCCGCCCAGGCACCACTGGGTTTACTCTCCGCCACGCAAGAAGCCCTGCTCTGGGAACAGGCTATCCAGCATTGCCTGCGACAACATGAAGCACTGGATTTACTCAATACGAATGGCCTGGCCAGCGCTGCGATGGAGGCTAACCGTTACCTGATTGAATGGAATATCAGCCTGGACATGGCAGCGGCGAGTGAAGAAACACGCCAGTTTATGCAATGGCGCCAGCAGTTCCAGGCATTATGCAAGCAAAGCGGCTATCTGGAAGGCGTGCGCTATCAAGCCTGGCAACTCACGCAACTCAAACAAAACTCCCTGCCTTTGCCCGCCAGCATACAACTGGCGGGATTTGATCGCCTCAACCCGCATATACAGGCACTGATCAACATCTTGCAAGCCTCTGGCGTAGAAGTCAGCCAATTCAGCAATGGGATTGCAGCGCAAAGTACGCAACGCATGGCATTTGCCGAAGCCATGGACGAGATGCGCGCGACCGTCCACTGGGCACAACAGCAACTGGCGGCGCAGCCGCAAGCCAAACTCGCTATTGTTGTGCCAGAGCTCGATACGCAGCGCGATACACTGGCAAACCTGCTGGATGATACTTTCCATCCTGAAACATTGCATCCTGCCCACGCGGAGACACCGCGCTGCTACGAGTTTTCACTGGGATTACCGCTTCACCGCTGGCCGCTGGTACACACGGCATTAAGCTTGTTAAGGTTAGCTTTTCAAGCTGCGCCGTTAGCACAATCCGAGCTTTCTGCACTGCTGGCAGATATCTACTGGTCACAACCCCTACATGAAGCCGACGCCCGGGCTGCGCTCGACGCCGAAATGCGCCGCCAGCTGCCACTACAAGTGCATACCCATACGTTTGCCCGGTTTGTCGCGCGCAAGCAGCAAGATGAATTCCCGATTCACTGTCCTGCCCTGCAAGAAGATTTAAGTGCTTTGCTCAATGGTGCAAAACAAACACCCCGCAGGCAATTACCTTCTGCCTGGTCTACAAGCTTTAGTCAATTACTCACCGCAACACATTGGCCAGGCGAACGTGGTTTATCCAGCCATGAGCACCAGTGCCAGACTAAATTCCAGGCGGTACTCAGCCAACTCTCCGCACTGGATGCCTGGCTGGGGCCAGTGGATGCCATGAGCGCAATACACAGATTATCGCAACTATGTCAGGCACAGATTTTCCAGCCGCAAACTGTGCGCCAGCCGAATATCACCGTCATGGGCATGCTGGAAGCCAGCGCACAACCGCTGGACGGCATCTGGGTCATGGGCATGAATGACCATGTATGGCCGCCGCTGTCACGGACAAACGCGTTAATACCGGCCGAATCACAGCGCCAAGCCGGCACACCCAATGCCAGCAGTGAGGTGCAAATGGCCTTTGCCAGCCAGATTCACCAACGTCTGCTGCAGTCAGCTAAAGAGATTATTTTTTCTTACGCAAATAAAGATTGCGACCGCCTGCTGCGCATGAGCCCGTTGGTACAACCCATTCCTGAAGTGAGTGCCATCAATGGCGCGCATACCCTTGCTGAAACATTGGCGCGGAATAGCTCGCGAGACTGGCAATGGCTGGATGACCACCAGGCACCACCGGTAGAAGACGGCGAACATATCAGCGGCGGCACCGGTTTGTTACGCGCGCAAGCACTCTGCCCTGCCTGGGCGTTTTACCAATACCGCCTCAAGGCACGCAAGCTGGAAACGCCGCACAATGGACTGGATGCCATGCAGCGTGGTGATTTGATCCACCGCGTGCTCGCAGCCTTTTGGTCACAACAAAGCACGTTAGACTGGCAAACCGTGGCTGTCGACGACCTAAAGGCACAACTCGACCAGATCGCCGTAGCCGTGATTGCTGCCTTTAACCAGGAGTTTTCTCAACCGTTCTCAGCCGTGTTTTGCCAACTTGAGGCTGAGCGGCTGAGCAAGCTGGCGCTGACCTGGTTATGGGAAGTCGAACGTGAACGCCGGCAAGCTTATACTGTGACCTCGGTCGAACAAGTGTTCAAACCGCTCATTGAAGGCATCCAGGTCAAACTGATGATTGACCGCGTCGACACCCTGGCCGATGGCCGCCTGGTCGTGGTGGATTACAAAACCGGCAGCATGCCTGATTTTAAAAACTGGGCGTCGGACAAAATCAGCGAGCCGCAATTACCAATTTATGCCGCCTTCCTGTTACAGGACGCCGAGATTGCCGCAGTCTGTTTTGGCAAACTGAGGCTCACCGATGGCGGATTTGCCGGGGTCGCCGCCGAAGACGATATTGTACCCGGCATTAAAGCGTTCAATCACGAGAAAAATAAACTGTTTGACCCTGACCAGTTCCCCGATTGGCCTTCGGTATTGACGCATTGGCGCACGCAAATCACACGCACTGCTCAAGCGCTCAAGGCAGGAGAAGCTGCCGTCGTGTTTGATGCTGAACAAGAACTGGGTTACTGCGATGTGCTGCCTTTATTACGCCTGCCTGAACGGCAATTACAGTTTGAGCACCAGCAGGCAGGAGGCGCGTCATGACAATGACTGATACAGCGTTTCAGCAAGCACTGGTACTGGATGCCACCAATCGCGAGCGCGCACTGGCCGTGGAGTCTTTTATTGTTGAAGCCCCGGCGGGTGCAGGTAAAACCGAGCTACTGACACAGCGATTCCTAAAACTGCTGCAAACCGTGCAGGCGCCTGAAGAAATCATAGCCATTACGTTTACCAATAAAGCCGCCTCGGAAATGCGCGCACGTATTCTAGATAGCCTGCTGTTAGCCGCGGCAGGTGTGCCGCCTGAAGCGCCACATAAACAAATCACGTATACATTAGGTCAGCAGGCCTTAAAGCGCTCAGGCGAATTGCAGTGGCACTTGCTGGAAAGCCCGGCACGACTACGTATTTATACCATCGACTCGCTCTGTGCCAACCTGGCTAGACAAATGCCATTATTGAGCCGTTTTGGTACTCAACCGGCCGTGACTGAAGATGCCTGGGCCTATTACCGCGAAGCGGCGGGACTGGCGCTACAAGCCATGGATGAAGATACGCTAGGCGAACCCGTGCGTCGCGTACTGCGCTATATGGATAACGACCAGGCCAGGCTGGAAGCCCTGCTCATGTCCATGCTGGCCAAACGTGAACAATGGCTGCACTTAAGCCAGACCAACGACCGTGAACAGGCGCAAGACGCACTGATTTACTTAATAGAAAGTGAGTTACAGGCAGCATTGACTGCACTCCCTGCCCGTTTGCAACAATCGCTGATGCCGATTGCGCGCTATGCTGCCAGCCAGTTACCGCCTGAACATATCCTCGCGCAATTGCTGGACTGGCAAATACCGTTCACAGCAACCATAGAAGATTTGCCTGGCTGGCGCGCACTGGCCGAATTACTGCTGACTAGTACTGGCGGTTTACGTAAGCAGATTAATAAAAACATAGGCATGCCCGCCACCGACGAAGCCAAGCCATACAAAGAGGTGCTGACCGACATTCTGGCAGACCTCGCCCAACACAGTGACAGCGAGCGTAGTCTGGCACGCATCCGCCTGTTGCCGGATACCAGCAACGAAAACGATGACATCATCCAGGCCCTCAGTCAGTTACTGAATATTGCTGCGGCGCAGCTATGGCTGTGCTTTCAGGCGCAGAACGAAGTGGATTTTGTCGAAATTGCCCAGCGCGCACTGAAGGCGCTGCAAGAAGGTGATGAAGCCACCGAGCTGGCCATGCGACTGGACTACCGGATTCAGCATTTACTGGTCGATGAGTTTCAGGACACCAGCCCGATGCAGATTGACCTGCTCAAGGCCTTGACTCGCGGCTGGCAGCCTGGCGATGGCCGTACCTTGTTTGCCGTCGGCGACCCCATGCAATCGATCTACCGTTTCCGCAAAGCCAATGTGGGCCTGTTTCTCAACGCGGCACGCTATGGCATAGGTGATATTGCGCTCACGCCGCTCAAACTCTGGCGCAACAACCGCTCCTGTCCACCCGTCGTCGACTGGATTAACCAGACCTTTGCCGGCATGTTGCCTGCGCAAGATGCACCACAGCAAGGCGCGATTGCATATCGTCCATTTGTCGCTACGCGTGCGGATGCCGCCAACGCGGGGGTGTTTGTGCATCCCCTGATTGCGCCTGCGCAGAGCGAAGAGGAAGAGCCAGCTGATATTCGCCACGTGGAAGCGGAGCAGATTATCCGCATTATCCAGCAGACACGCGCTGAAAAACCTGACGCCAGTATTGCCGTACTGGTACGTGCGCGCAAACACTTGCATGCACTCGTGACCGAAATGCGCCGTAACCATAGTGAACTGAGTTTTCAGGCGGTAGAAATTGAAGAACTCGCCAACCGGCAGATTGTGCAGGACCTGTTAACCCTTACCTATGCTCTGCATCAACGTGCTGATCGTGTACATTGGCTTGCACTGCTTAGGGCGCCGTGGTGCGGGCTGACGCTGGCCGACCTGCATGCGCTAGTCGGCCAGGATGGTCAGCGCAGTGTACTCAGCCTACTCGCTGACGAAACCATTGTTACCCGTTTAAGTGTCGACGGCCAGGCACGTGCGCGCCATGTGTACGACGTCATGCAAAGTGCATTGCACTGGCGTGGGCGGACCACGGTGAGCCGCTGGGTACATAACACCTGGCTACGCCTGGACGGCGCAGCCTGCCTGTGGAATGAAAATGATGTGCAGGATGTGCAGGCTTTTTTTAGCCGCATCGCCGCGCTGGAGCAGCATGGACAATTTAACCCGCAAGCACTGGCTGAAGACGTGCAAAAACTCTATGCCGCGCCCGATGCCAAAGCGGACACCCGCCTGCAATTCATGACCATCCACAAATCCAAAGGGCTGGAGTTTGATACCGTGATTCTGCCTGGTCTTGATGGCAGCAACCCACCCGATGACGCCAAATTGGTGATTTGGGAAGAAGTACCCATGCCCGACGGGCATACCGAGCTGGTGGCTGCGCCTTTTGTGCCCACGGTGTTAAAACGCCAGCAAGAAATCATCACCGCTTACGACTATTTAAATGACCTAGACAAAACCCGCGCGGCTTATGAGGATGCTCGCGTGCTCTATGTAGCGGCAACCCGTGCTGAACGCCAGCTGCATTTGCTGGGGGTCGCCAAACCGGACAAAAGTGGCACACCACAAGCACGCAAAAACAGTTTTCTACACTTACTCTGGCCTGCCATCCAGCATTGGTTTACCAGTGAGCATGATATTTTCACCCGCTATCCGGTCACACAACAGCAGGCGGATATCCGGCAGTTTGTGCCCAAACTGATCCGTTTACGTGAGGCTCAATCGCCAGCCATGTTACAAGCAACACTAGCGGAAACGCCCTCAGGTTATCCATCAACTACCGATGCAGATGAAGTCAACCGCCTTGAAGCAGACATAGGCACACTCGCCCATTTGTATTTGCAACTGATTGCTGAACAAGGCATGGTAGCGTGGGAGACGCATGCGCAACAGGCTTTTTCATCTCTGCTTATTCCAATGCAGCGCTGGTTCAAGCAACAAGGCTATGCAGACCGTGAAGCAGACCAAGGGGCCAACCAGGTCGCAGCATTACTCACGACCACATTGCAGTCCGACGATGGACGCTGGGTGTTACAGCCTCATACCCAAGGCGCCTCTGAATTGGCGATTGAGCAACTCAGTGAGCGTAAAAAGGTCATAGACCGTACCTTTGTTGCGGATGGTGTGCGCTGGATTGTGGACTATAAGTCGATGCCGGTGACAGCCAAGGATGATCTGCCTTTGCTAGCAAGCGCATTCAAGTCACAATTAGCGGCCTATGCGCAATTATTCCAGGCGGAAGGTCTGCCGATTAAAACAGCCATTTTGTTCTTAAGTGCAGGCAAGCTAGCGCCTGTCGATATTCATTGAGGAAACATGATGCCAGAAAAAAACACATTGATAGAAAAACAAGCCATTTTAGACGCGTTTAACTTCCGACATGCCTGCAAGGAGTTTGATGCCAGCAAACAGATTCCAGCCGATGAGTTCGAACTCATCCTGGAAGCGGCCCGCCTCTCGCCCAGTTCCTTTGGTTTTGAACCCTGGCATTTTATTGTGGTGCAAGACAAGGCACTGCGTGAAAGTCTTAAACAGCATGCCTGGGGAGCGCCGCTCAAGCTGGATACCGCCAGCCATTTTGTACTGTGCCTGGCCATGAAATCGCCCTTTTTAGACCCCAAAGGGCCTTACCTGCCAAACTTTATGCGTGAAGTTCAACATCACCCGCAAGAAGTGGCCGATATGCGCCTGGGCTTTTATACCCAGTTTCAACAATCCGACTTTGATCTCACCGATGAACGCAAGCTATTCGACTGGGCGTCCAAGCAATGTTACCTGCCACTGGCAAACATGATGACCGTGGCCGCCATGCGCGGTATAGACTCCTGCCCGATTGAAGGCTTCAAGCAAAAAGAAACAGATGCTTTGTTAGCGGAGCAGTTTGGCGTGAATCTACAAGAATATGGCCTGGCGTATATGGTTGCCTTTGGTTACCGTAAAGTAGACCCAAGACCAAAAACACGCCGAGCGATGGATCAGGTAGTCAGCTGGAAGTAAACCTCAGCACCAAACTAAAAAGCTGCCAGTAGGCAGCTTTTTTTATGATTCCTGTTCGTTTTTGAAATGCCTGCGTACATACCACGCCAAGAAAACTACCCCCAAGGCTGCAATCAAATAATGTGACTCATGGAAATACACCTTTAGGTCCTCCCAATGCTCGCCGGTCTTCATGCCAATATAGCCAAGCACCCAACACCAGATCAGTGATCCGACAAAGGTATACGCTACAAAGCGAGTCATATTCATGCGCGCCACCCCTGCCGGGAAGGCGATAAATGTACGCACTGCAGGCAACAGACGGGCAATAAAGATGATGATTTCACCGTGATTGGCAAACCAGCGATCCGCCATATCAAGGTCTTTTTTGCTGATCAGCACATATTTGCCGTATTTCTCCACCAGAGGCCTGCCGCCATACATGCCCAGGTAGTAAGCCGGGATAGACCCCACCACGCAACCAACTGCCCCAGCCAGCGCAATACCCCATAAAGTTAAATCCCCTTTGCTGACGAGAAATCCAGCGAACGGCATAATGATTTCAGAGGGCAACGGAATACAGGCAGACTCAATCGCCATCAGCAACACCACGCCGCCATACCCCATGGTCGCAATGACCGCAATAATCCAACTTGCCACAGCGGCTAATAATTTTTCTAGCATTACATAAATTCCTTCAAAAGGGTTTTCACTAATTCTACACGGTGATTGAGGTTACCTAACTGCACAGTCACACGTAATTTATCCGGCCCGTTCATGCGGCAGCGTTTGTCGCGTTGCAACAGATTGATCAGCTTCATTGGGTCAATATCCGCTTTGGGATTGAACTGTAACTGTATTGCGGCATCGGACGCATCAATTTTGATGATGCCTAATGGTTTTGCCGCGATACGCAGGCGATGGCAGGCAATCAGCGCTTCACCTGGCTCGGGTAGCAGGCCAAAACGGTCTATGAGCTCTTCTTGCATCGCGTCCAAGGCATCATCATCTTCGCAGTTAGCCAGGCGTTTATAGATGACCAATCGTTCGTGCACATCCGGGCAATAGTTATTCGGCAACAAGGCTGGCGTATGCAGGTTGATTTCCGTCGTCACGCCTAGGGGCGCATCCAGGTCTGGCTCTTTACCGGCTTTGAGCTGTTTCACCGCGTGATTAAGCATATCGGAATACAGGTTAAAGCCAATCTCTTGCATCTCACCGCTTTGGCTGTCACCCAGTAGCTCGCCTGCGCCGCGGATTTCGAGGTCGTGCATGGCGAGATGGAAGCCCGCCCCCAGGTCTTCCAGCAACTGGATCGCGTCCAGGCGTTTTTGTGCCTGTGGTGTGATATTGCGATGCGGGTCGGTCAGTAAATAGGTGTAGGCTTGATGATGGCTACGGCCAACGCGACCACGTAGCTGGTGCAACTGTGCCAGGCCGAACATGTCGGCCTTGTTGATAATCATGGTGTTGGCGCTGGGGACGTCAATGCCGGTTTCGACAATGGTGGTACACAATAACAGGTTGGCGCGTTGCTGGTAAAAGTCGCGCATGACATGCTCCAGCTCACGTTCACGCAACTGGCCGTGGGCAATCGCGATACGCGCTTCGGGTAAAAACTTCTCCAGCTTTTCCTTCATCACGTAAATAGTATCTACCTCGTTATGCAAGAAATATACTTGCCCACCGCGCTTGAACTCACGCATGACCGCTTCGCGGATAATGCCTTCAGAGTATTCAGTGTGAAAAGTTTTAATCGCCAAGCGCTTTTGCGGCGGTGTAGAAATCACCGAGAATTCACGCAAGCCTTCCATGGCCATACTCAAGGTCCGTGGAATCGGCGTGGCGGTCAATGTGAGCACATCCACCTCGGCACGCAAGGCTTTCATTTGCTCTTTCTGTCTCACACCAAAACGGTGCTCCTCATCCAGAATTGCCAAACCTAAATTCTTGAACTGAACATCCTTCTGGATCAGCCGGTGTGTTCCAATCACAATATCAATACTGCCATCCGCCAGGCCTTTGAGGGCCTCGGCCTGTTCTTTAGCAGTGCGGAATCGTGAGATTTCAGCAATCTTGATTGGCCATTCGGCAAAACGATCTACAAAGTTTTGGTAATGCTGTTCGGCGAGCAAAGTGGTGGGTACCAATACCGCGACCTGGCGGCCACCCATGACGGCGACAAATGCGGCGCGCAAGGCGACTTCCGTCTTGCCAAAGCCAACATCGCCGCACACCAGTCTATCCATGGGCCGGCCAGATTGCATGTCTTTGATGACATTTTCAATCGCTTCGAGCTGGTCTGGCGTTTCTTCAAACGGGAACCCTTCGCAAAAGGCTTCGTAATCATGCAGGCTCAGGGTGAATGCATGGCCGCGACGCGCAGCACGCTGGGCGTACAAATTCAGTAATTCCGCCGCAGTATCACGAATCTGCTTGAGCGCTTTTTTCTTGGCTTTATCCCACTGACCACTGCCTAAACGATGCAAAGGTGCGCTCTCAGGCGGGCCGCCAGAGTAACGAGAGATCAGGAAAAGCTGCGACACCGGCACATACAGCTTGTCATCACCAAAATACTCAATCAGCAGTAGCTCGGTTTCGCCTTCACCAAAGTCAATATTGACCAGGCCTTTATAACGCCCTACCCCATGCTGTTCATGGACGACCGGATCGTCCAGCCGCAGCTCCGATAAATCTTTGAGCATGCCTTCAGCATTCCGTGCTTTTTCCTGGTTACGGCGGCGCTGCTGACGCACGGTACTGGCATACAGTTCTGCTTCGGTAATGACAGCCTTATCACCATCCACCAGGCCTTGATGCAAGGGCGCGACCCCCAGCATGACCGGGAAATTAGACTGTGCAAATCCAGCCCAATCCTCGGCCAGGGAGAACGTAACACCGTGTTCGGTGAATAACTGTGCAATCGTTTCCCGACGGCCTAGACTCTCCGCGGCAATCAACACACGGCCATCAAACTGGCTGATAAATCCTTGCAACTTATGCAAAGGATGCTCTGTACGGCGGTCTACATCAACGGCAGGCAACAGTTTTTGCAGCTCAAGCTGCTGATAAACCAAGGCAAACGCATGTGTCTGTTTGAAAAATTCGTCGGCCTTTTGTAGCAAACTTTCTGGCCGTAAAATCGGTTTTTCGGCATCATAAGCCATCAGTTTGTAGCGGCTATTGGCGTCCGCCCAAAAGGTCTGCGCCGCTTTATCAAGATCGCCATGCAGGCAAAGTACGGTTTGTGCCGGCAGATAATCAAACAGGGTAGCCGTCTGCTCAAAGAACAAAGGCAGGTACCACTCGACTCCTCCGCTAGGGGTCCCCTTGCTCACATCCTTATAAATTTTTGCGCGCTGCGGATCGCCTTCAAAATACTCACGGAACTGGCTGCGGAAGCGCGTAATGGCTGCTTCATCCATCGGGAATTCACGCGCAGGCAGCATGCGGATTTCAGGCACAGGATAGACGCTGCGTTGGGTATCAATATCAAAGGTGCGTATAGTCTCGATTTCGTCGTCAAATAAATCGATACGGTAGGGAAACGCACTCCCCATGGGATATAAATCGACCAGCCCGCCACGCACACTGAACTCACCCGGCCCCATGACCTGGCTCACATGGTGGTAGCCTGCTTGAGCACACTGGTTACGCAAAGCATCTACATCCAGCTTCTGGCCCTTTTTGAGCATAAAGGTATGGGCGGCCAGGTAAGAAACAGGTGGCAACCTCAGCAAGGCCGTAGCCATGGGCACAATGACCACATTGCTCTGATTCTGGCTCAGCTGATAGAGCGTGGCCAGGCGCTCCGAGGTCAAATCAGGATGGGGTGAAAACACGTCATAAGGCAAAGTTTCCCAATCCGGCAGCAAATGTACCTGAATGTCTTTACCAAAATACGGGATTTCATCCATCAGTCTTTGCGCTTCAAAGGCACTGGCTGTGAGCACCACCAAAGGCGTTTGTGTTGCTTTTAAACCACAGGCCAACTCGGCCAGTGCTTGGCTATCCAGGCCCTGACTTTGAAAAGAAAAACGCTGTGGATGCCCGATCACGGGAAGTGAAACTGCCATAAAAAATTAGAATCTTATTGCTCAGGTTAGACGAGTATTTCTTGGCGAATCTGCCGAGTTTGCTATTATAACTGCAAGCGTCGACAGACAGTGACTGAATGACACGCAAGACGCCAGAGCGAATAGAATACAGCACGGAGAAGAAT
>DATMSK010000213.1:0-3541 GCA_035565395.1 Methylophilus sp.
CTGACGATGTGGTGCATGCATTCGTCAAACAGGCTGCTGATACTGGTGTTGATGTGTTCCGTATCTTTGATGCAATGAACGACATCCGCAACCTCAAAACGGCTATTGAAGCCGTTAAGTCTGCCAAAAAGCATGCAATTGGCACCCTATCTTTCACCACCAGCCCGGTCCATGACATTGCCTACTTTGTCAACATGGCGAAAGAGCTAGAAGCCTTGGGTTGCGACAGCATTGGTGTCAAAGACATGGCCGGCTTGTTAACCCCAATCTTGGCAGGTGACTTGGTAAAAGCATTGAAAGCCGCTGTCAGCGTGCCTGTGCACATGCATAGCCATGCTACTTCAGGCCTGGCCAGCATGGTGATGCTCAAGAGCGTTGAAAACGGTGTAGATATTATCGACACCTGCAACTCATCCTTCTCCGAAGGTGCAAGCCACCCCACCACTGAGAGCCTGGTCGCAGCCTTGAAGGGCACCGAATACGACACCGGCCTTGATTTGGGCAAACTGCAGGAAATCACCGCTTACTTTAAAGAAGTACGTAAGAAATACTGGCAGTTTGAAAGCGAATTCACAGGTGTAGACACCCGCGTGCTGGTCAACCAGGTACCAGGCGGCATGATTTCCAACCTGTCCAACCAGTTGAAAGAGCAAGGCGCACTCAACCGTATGGACGAAGTGCTGGCCGAAATTCCTCGTGTACGCCAGGACCTTGGCTATCCTCCGCTAGTCACACCAACCTCACAAATTGTTGGTACCCAGGCCGTATTGAACGTATTGACCGGTGGCCGTTACAAGTCCATCACCAACGAAGTGAAAAACTACCTGTTGGGCCAATATGGTAAAGCGCCTGCTGCGGTAAATGCAGATGTTCGTAAACAGGCCGTGGGTGACGCAGAAGTCATCACCTGCCGTCCCGCAGATTTGCTGCAACCAGAAATGGCGAGATTGCAGTCTGAAGCCGAGCGTTTCGCCAATAACGAACAAGACGTACTGACCTACGCCATGTTCCCGGATATTGGCCAGACCTTCTTGCAAGAGCGCAACGCAGGCTCCTTGCAACCAGAGCCATTGCTGAGCAAAGAAGCAGTGACCCAGCAAACTGCCGCAGCACGCTACGCGCCTAACGAATTCAACATCACCTTGCACGGTGAAACCTACCATATCAAACTGACAGGCAGCGGTCACGCCGGTGAAGAGCGTAAACCATACTATGTCAAAGTAGACGGTATCTCCGAAGAAGTGTTTGTCGAAACCTTAAGCGAGATGGAAGTTAGCGGTGGCGGTTCAAATGGCAGCAAGAAGAAAGCGGCTGCAGTCGCCGCCAGTGGCCGCCCACGCCCCAACCACCCAGGCTGCGTGACGACAGCGATGCCTGGCACCATCGTCACGGTCAAAGTGAATGTGGGTGATAAGGTGAATGCAGGCGATGGTGTATTGGTCATTGAAGCCATGAAAATGGAAAATGAGATCCAGGCCAGCAAATCAGGTACTGTGGTCGCAATCCATGTGGCCAAAGGTGACAGTGTCACCCCCGACGAAACACTGATTGAAATTCAGCCAGAATAATATCTCGCCATTGAAATGCTAAAATCCCCGAATCACTGTTCGGGGATTTTTTATCCTGATGCCTATACCAAGCTTAATTCTCGCCTCCTCTTCACGCTACCGTCGTGAAGTACTAGAAAAATTGCACTTGCCGTTTCAATGCGTCTCACCAGAGATTGATGAAACGCCATTAGCAGATGAAAGCCCGGAACAAACCTCTCTGCGCTTGGCCGAAAGTAAAGCGCGCAAAGTAGCACAAACTTATCAGAATGCACTCATTATCGGTTGCGACCAGGTCGCTACGGTTGACGGGCTGCAAATTGGCAAACCGGGCAACCATGACAATGCCGTCAAACAGCTGACCATGCTCAGTGGCAAGGAAGTGATTTTCCATAGTGCCATATGCCTGTACAACAGCGCCAACCAGCACATGCAATCCACCATAGCGCCTTATTACGTCAAATTCAAATCCCTCTCGCCCGGGCAGATCGAAACCTACCTGCGCCTGGAGCAACCCTATGATTGTGCAGGTAGCGCCAAGTCTGAAGGCATGGGTATTGCCCTGCTCGAATATATGCGCGGTGACGACCCAAATGCACTGATAGGCCTGCCAGTGATCGTGCTGGTCGATATGTTGATGCAGGCAGGTGTAGATGTATTATCTGCATCACGTACATAGCGCAACTTAAAGTCGAGCGTTAACTTTTGAACGGCTGCCACGTTAAGGCAGTCTCAAGCCTATAAGCTTACAAACAAAAACGAGAGGATATTCATGCGACTCAGCTCCCTGCTGCTTTTTTCTTTAGGTAGTGTTTCCCTGTGCAGTACATCTATCGCACAAGCAGAGATCACCACCGTCAGCCCACAATCCGACCAAACCAGTGTGGCCGTGACTATCTACAATGAAGATCTTGCACTGGTCAAAGACAGCCGAAAATTGAACCTGAGTAGTGGTTTATCAGCCCTGTCGTTCCGTGATGTCAGTGCGCAGATCAAGCCTGAAACTGCCCTGCTGCGTAGCCTGCTCTCCAACAGCAGCCTGCAAGTGCTGGAACAGAATTTTGACTTTGATTTGCTGACACCACAAAAACTGCTGGAAAAAAATGTGGGGCAACAAGTCAGCATCATCCGCACCAACCCTAGCACCGGCGCCGAAACCCAGGAAACCGCGACTGTATTGTCCGCGCAAGATGGCGTAGTCCTTAAAATCGGCAACCGGATTGAAACCGGTATTCCTGGCCGCATCGTTTACCAGGATGTACCTGGGCAGCTTAAAGACCGCCCCACGCTGACCACGCAAGTACAATACAAAGGGGCTGAACAATCCAGTGTGGAACTCAGCTACCTGACCGGTGGCTTGCAATGGAAAGCCGACTACGTCGCAGAACTCAGTAGCAAAGAGGATGCAATTGACCTCTCAGGCTGGGTCACACTCACCAACACCAGCGGCACCGCTTACCCCAATGCCAAAGTGCAATTGGTCGCGGGCGATGTGAACCGTGTACGTGAAGCCATCCGCCCCAAGACCATGATGATGCGCTCTGAAGCGATGGTGGCCGATGCCGCAATGCCAACTGAACAAGGTCTGCTTGAATATCACCTGTATACCCTGCCACGTGCTACTACGATTGCCGAAAACCAGACCAAGCAAGTCGCCCTGCTTTCTGCACAGCATATTCCAGCGCGTAAAGAGCTGGTATTGGCGGGTGCAGATTATTACTACCAAGGCCAGTATCGCGATATCGAGAAAAAGCAAAAAGTGCAGGTATATGTTGAATTTGAAAACAAGGAAAGTAGCAAGCTGGGCCTGCCGCTCCCTAAAGGCACCATGCGTGTTTATAAAAAGGATTCTGACGGCACTGCGCAATTTGTTGGCGAAGACCTGATCGACCATACGCCTAAAAACGAAACGGTGCGCCTTAAGCTCGGCAACGCTTTTGATGTGACTGCTGAGCGCGTACAAACTGATTTCAAGAACCTGAGCAAGCAAAACC
>DATMSK010000214.1:0-6564 GCA_035565395.1 Methylophilus sp.
TGGTTTTGCCTAACTCATTGACGGACGCACAATGCCCCGCCAGTAACGGGCACACCACCGACAATCCTTTTCGCGCCATTTGCTTGCCATAATGTTTCATTTCCGCTGGCGTACCGGTCAACCCATGTACCAGCAATACGGCATGTTCGGAGTTCCCCAGGCAAAAGCCTTGTTCACCCACCATTTGCTGTAACGTCATCACTCACTCCCACCCAACATCAACACACCAGCGATAATCAGGAGGGCTCCCAACCAGCGGTTTAAACCGACTTTTTCTTTCAACACGAATTTTGAGACGATCAATATCAGCACGATAGTCAGGCTGTACATGGGAAAAGCACGGCTGAGCGAAGAGGAGGATAAATAGGTAATCCAGATCACATATTCCACCACATAGACCGCCAGTCCGAACGGAATGTACCAACTACTGAAAAACGACTGCAATGCGCGCAAGCCAAATCCCAAACCAACCTCAGGCACCAGTGAGGTTTCCAGCTGTGCGGCATGACTGGCGCCCAGCTTGAACAAGGTGGTTCCCAGCGTATCCAGCAGCACAGCAGCAATAAACAGGCTATACATACCGGTCATGATGTCTTTCCTGTCAACGCCCCAATCAACTGCGCATTGGCCGCTGCGTTGATCCGGCTGGCAATCACCATTTCCTCGCGAGGATGTTCACGCCTATCCAGGTAAGAAGCGATCCACTTCAAGGGCGAGCGGAAACGCACCGGTGAAAAATCCCCTACCGTATCCGCCCCTACCACATGCTTGTGCGCTCTGAGCGCCCTGATCGCCGCCGTGACAGTACTCAACGGCATACTGCCCTGCTCCCAGTTGGTCCTGGCATCCGCAGCGCGCAGGCAGTCCTTATCTACACTGATGTAGATATTGTCTGTTTCTATCTCCGCCAGCACCTCGGCAATCCCCACAGCCAGGCTTGTCGCCAGACTGCTTTTTAACTCCGTGGCCACGGGGTCTACCTGCACCGGCTGATACGGCAACAACACAATTTTTCTCAGCTGGTAACTCTCCATATCTCCCCGTCTAAACTGGTCACCCGCAATGTCACCGCTCTCCAGACCGACAATCACAATACGCTGCACATGCGCCAACCTGGCCAGGCTGTAAACCCAGGTCCCACAATGAAATTGATGCGGCGGCCGCATCCAATCCGGATGATTATCAAAAAGCACCACCGTCAACGGCTTGGTAAACTGTGAAATCAGTGCCAGGGAAACATGGTGGTAATCCCCTGAACCGATCAGACTGAATTGCCCCTCGGCTGAAGGCCTGCGTAATGACTGGGCCATTTTTTTAAACACTGGCAAAGAAGCCCACAAGCGCACAGACCGCTCGAATTGGCGCATAGACTGAACCGACAGCGGAATACCATAGGCCTGCAGCAAAGGCTGCTGCATGGCCAGGCTACCGTCAAAGTCGTAGGCGACAACTTCCATGATGGCGACTTATTCAGCCCCGCAACGTTTGAGCAGCGCCTCAAACAGTTGTATGCCCAGATCAACTTCCTGTTCGGAAATCATTAACGAAGGCGCCAGCGTAATCACATTCTTTTCATAGCCGCCGATATCCAGCACTAGGCCATGCGGCTTGCCATCAATCATCACGTCGCCTTTCAGGCCCTCATTGAACATACGGTCGGCCAAGGCGCGGCTGGCGGTAAAGCCATCGCTCTCGCACAACTCGATACGCAATGCCAGGCCCAGGCCGCTAACATCCCCCACGCATTTCCAGCGTGATTTCAGTTCCTGCAAGCGCTTGAGGAAATAAGCACCGCGCTCACGTACATGGGGCTCAAAGTCTTATTCCTGCGTCATTTTCAGGACTTCCAGTGCCACAGAAGTGCCCAACGGATTGGAAGCAAAAGTAGAGTGGGTAGAACCTGGCGGGAATTTTTCCGGTGAAATCAACTCTTCGCGCGCCCAGATCCCAGACAGCGGATTCAAACCATTGGTAATCGCTTTACCAAACACGAAGATGTCAGGCACGATGCCAAAGTTTTCCCATGACCATAACTTACCGGTACGGTAGACCCCCATCTGGATTTCATCCGCCACCAGCAACACATTGCGTTTTTTCAGTGAGGCTTGCAGTTTTTCCATATAGCCATCAGGCGGGATAATGTAACCACCGGTGCCTTGCATAGGCTCAATATAAAACGCCCCAAATTCGCACTGTTTGGATTTTTCATCCCAGAATGACTGGTACTCGGTATCAAACAGTTTTTCAAACTCTTTGTGGCAATAAGTGTCGCAAGTCTCCACCTTCATGTCGTAAGGACAACGGAAGCAATATGGATATGGCACAAAGTGCGCGCGGTCCGCAAAGTTGCCAAACCGGCGACGATAGCGATAACTGGAAGTAATGGCAGACGCCCCCAGCGTCCGGCCATGGTAGCCGCCCATAAAAGCAAACTGGTGGGTTTTACCGGTGTGGTTACGCACCACCTTGAGTGAATCTTCAACCGCCTGAGCACCACCGACGTTGAAATGCACACGGCCTTTAACGCCGTATTTTTCTTCCATATAGCGGCAGATGATTTCTGCCAGCTCTACTTTTTCCTTATGCAGGTACTGGCTGGCCAGCTGCGGCAAAGTGTCAATCTGCTTCCTCAGTACATTGGCAATACGCTCATTCTTGTAGCCAAAATTCACGGCCGAATACCACATCTGCCAGTCCAGGTAACGAATGCCTTTTTCGTCGTACAGGAAACTGCCATCGCAACTTTCAAATACTTTGGGAGGATCCGCGTAGTTGACGGTATCTCCGTGTGAACAATACTTGTTGTTTTTATCAAGGATTTCAATAATTTTCGTGTCCATACTAACGCGACCTCAGTTAAGCAGTTTGGTGAGAAAAACGCACATGACTTTCAGGCCATGTCCTCATCGTGGCCAGAATGTCATCAAACGTAGAAAACGGAATAAACGGGATATGGTGATTCACGCAATGCGTCACCAGCTTGCCTTTGGCAAAGACCACGTCGGCCCGCCCGGCCAGGCAAGCGTCAGATTTACCATCGCCAATCAGCACGACTTTTTCAGCCGGGAATGAACGCTGCGCTTTTGCCACGGCACATTTGCAATTGCCATTACCGCCTGCACAATCCGGCTGTCGGTTGGGAAATGTCATCTGCAGGCCCTGCGGATCAAATTGCAGGTGATTGGCAAATACGGGTAACTCCGGAAAATTGGAATGCTGCATGGATACTTTGATCGCGTGGTCCAGGCCATCGCTTGCAATCACCACATGGGCAAACTGTTTGGCAAACGCATGAAAATGACGAAAGCTGTTATCCAGTTCAATCGAACGGAAGAAGCTTTCCAGCGCAATGTTATCCGCCTTGACCAAAGCCAGCTGACTGCTCATGCACTCAACGGCATCTATCTTGCCGGCTAGCCAGTCTTGCTCATATTGCTGCCAGCGGTCATCAGCAAATTTTTCCAGCAAGGCATCTATGGTGTCACTCTTGGAAATGGTGCCATCAAAATCGACAATCAATAACATTTACCCCCCCTTTATTTCTGCATAAAGCCGAGGCCATGTGACCAGTCGATCACATGTACACCAGCGGCTTTTTGTTGTTCGGCAATTTGCAGATGCAAGGCTTTCATCTGCGTCCAGTGATGCTTGGGCCGGTAGTGATGCTCGGCGTGATAACCGTTGTTAAACCAGAGCCAGTTGTAGAGTTTGTTATAGCAACTCACGCCCCAGGCAATCGGCAAATGAGGATTTCCACGCCAGTGCTCGTAATAGCCATTCAGGGAAGACAGGCTGTTGCCCAAGTAGTAAAACGGTGCCAGGAACAGTACGAATTTCCAGTTGATCCAGAGGCCAGCGATGACGAGTGCCACGACGACAATAATCTCGAACACACCAAACCTGGCCAGGAAAGGATTGCGTTTGTATATCTCCTGGTAAGTTTTTTGAGGCTCATCGCGGAAGAAACTCTTGAAGGTATAAGCCCACACATTTTCAGGCTGTTGGTCATGCCCATAACGATAGATGGATAACCAGTCTATGGTGTCGCCTTCAGCATCGGGCAAATCACTGTTACCAATGTGATGGCGCTTATGTACGGCATCATAAAAAGTCTGGGAGAAGAACAGCGTGATGGACTCCATCAGGCTGAACAGGCGGTTCAGTGCTTCAGACTTGAAATAAGGGTTATGAATAAAATTATGTGCAATGCCATTGATGTTCCAGGAAATGCTGACGGCGTATAGCAAGCCGAAGACGACATCCCATTGCCAGGACAAGTGATCGAAATTCACAAAGAAAGCGATCAGGCAAACAAAGTGCAAAACACCCGCCAGTACAGGGACTATATCCCAGTATGAGTAGGCAAAAATCCAGCGGGGCGCGCTTGGTTTTTTGACAGCTGCTTGCATGAAGTTCTCCTGAAAGTGGATACGCAATGAATCGCGTGTGCCCATCATGCAGCCAAATTCTTACTAAACACTTACAGTCATTTTTGTTTCATCTGGCTGTAAGTAATCTGTAAGTCAGCCTGATGCAAGCTAGCGAACATCCCTCTTTGGGCAAATAATCCATGCGTATACTTTTAGTAGAAGATGATGTCGTACTGGGCGATGCCTTGGTGCAATCCCTGGTCAACGCGACCTATGCCGTTGACTGGTTTCGCAATGGCAAAGAAGGCATGCTGGCTGCCCAAATGCAAATCTATGACCTTGTCCTGCTGGATCTGGGCTTGCCCTTTTTAAACGGATTTGAGTTTATCCAGCGCTTGCGCAATGGCAAACAACCGGTGCCTGTCATCGTGCTGACTGCGAATGACAACCCTGAAGATATTGTGCGTGCCTTTGATACCGGGGCGGATGATTACCTGATCAAGCCATTCAGGTTGCCTGAACTGACGGCCCGCATCCGGGCACAAATCAGGCGGGTACATACCCACTTTTCTTCCAAAATAGCCATCGGTGAGTTGGAGCTGGATACTAAGGAGCGCATGGCATTTATCAAGGGTGAAAAGCTCTCCCTGTCACCGCGGGAGTTTTCACTGTTGGAAACCTTGTCTATCAAGTTTGGCAAGGTGGTGACCAAAGATGCGCTGATTGAAAGCCTGTGCAATTGGGATCAAGACATCGGCACCAATGCCATTGAGGTCTATGTGCACCGTCTGCGTAAAAAACTGGCCGACTGTAATGTCACCATCGCCAATATCAGGGGCTTGGGCTACATGATGGAACAGCAAACCCATGGCTAGTTTATTCCGCTCCCGCGGGAGTGATACCTTACGCAAACAACTGTTCCTGTGGGTCACCATTCCCATGTTTGTGCTGATTCCCCTGGATACCTCTATCCTTTACAAGGTGGGCATCCACTTTGTGAACCAGTCATTTGATGACAGCATGGAAGATATGGCAAACGATGTGGTGGCCATGATTAACGAATCCGGTAGGAACCCGGAAACGTTCAGCATGAGTAAAGAAACCGAAGGGGTATTGTTTTCCAACCAGTACGACAAAACCTATTACGCCATTTACAACGCTACCGGAAAGCTGCTTAGCGGCAACCTGCCCCTCCCCTTCCGGGTCAAAAACCTGTCTAAAAGCAAATGCTTTAAATCCTCGGTCATCCAGCATGAACGTGTACGGTTACTGACGGTAAAAAGTGTTCACCTGGGACTACAACAAAAAGCCCAGCCCTACTTTGTCGTGATCGCAGAGACCCTGCACAAACGCCATAATTTACGTAGCCGCATTTTACTGGCGATCGTATTGCCACAGATCATATTGATGATCGTGTGTGGCGCCATGCTGCTCTGGAGCGTGACCAAAGGCCTGGAACCCCTCCATGAACTGAATGAGGAAATCGCCAAACGATCCAGTACCCAGCTCGACCCGGTCATGCTCAAAAATGTCCCTGAAGAAGCCATGGTCCTGATCAACTCAATCAATTTGCTCATGGGGCGTTTACGCAACGCCATCCTGGCGCAGAATCAATTTATTGCCGATGCCGCACACCAGTTGAGAACGCCGATTGCGGGCATACAAGCACAGGTGGAAGTCGCCCTTAAACAAGAACGGACGCGTCCGCTGGTGATGATCAGCGAGAGCGTGTTTAAACTGACCCACCTGGTCAACCAGTTGTTGCGACTGTCCCACAATCAGCCAGAAGCTGCCAATGTGATCGAACTGGTACCCGTCAACCTGTTTACGCTGGCCCAGGAAACCTGTGCCGAAGTGATTCATTTTGCATTACAAAAACACATTGACCTTGGTTTTGAGTCCAGCTCACGCCAACTCACCCCGGACTTTGAGGTGTTTGGTGACAGCCAGCGTTTAAAAGTCATGCTGCTTAATTTACTGGATAACGCAATCAGGTATACGCCAGATGGCGGCAAAGTGACACTCGCACTGACCGCATTGGAAGACTGTATTGAATTACGGGTGGAGGATAACGGGGTCGGGATCCCGGAAAATGAACATGAAATGATTTTTGAAAGATTTCATCGTGTACTCGACAACTCACAGGAAGGCAGTGGTTTGGGATTATCCATTGTGAAAGAAATCGCCATCTTGC
>DATMSK010000215.1:0-4679 GCA_035565395.1 Methylophilus sp.
GATCTTGCTCGACGACCTGGCTCAACAAGGTCACGAGAACCTGGTGGTGGTTTCACCAGACGTAGGTGGCGTGGTGCGTGCCCGTGCGGCAGCCAAACAACTGAATGCAGACCTGGCGATTATCGACAAACGTCGTCCAAAAGCCAACGTCGCAAAAGTCATGAACATTATTGGTGAGGTCGAAGGCCGCACCTGCGTCATCATGGATGACATGGTGGATACCGCAAATACCCTATGTGAAGCGGCTGCAGCCTTGAAAGACCGTGGCGCGACTAAAGTGGTTGCCTACGCAACCCATCCGGTATTATCCGGCGGCGCTGGGGAGCGAATTACCGCTTCCGCACTGGATGAGTTGGTCGTCACCAACACCATCGCATTAAATGCTGGCGCACAGGCCTGCAGCAAAATCCGCCAACTGAGTGCGGCACCATTGCTGGCAGAGACCATCAAGCGCATCAGCCAGGAAGAATCCGTTTCTTCCTTATTTATGGATTAATCCATCAATATAAAGTTAGAAAGCATGGATTAAGTTTTACACCATCTGCTGGTCGCGGCAGGTGGATTTTAGTGCAGTACCGCCATTTATGGCGTTTTTAGGAGTCTCAACATGAGTATCGAAATTAAAGCCGTCAAACGTGACGTTAAAGGTACGGGTGCGAGCCGCCGCCTGCGTCGCGCTGGCAGCGTGCCTGGTGTTGTTTACGGTGGCGACAAAGCTGCTGTCTCAATCGAGTTGGATCACAAAGAGCTGTTCATGGAATTCCGCCATGAAGCTTTCCACGCTTCTATCCTGAGCCTGGTGCTGGATGGCAAAGCAGAAAGCGTTTTGCTGCGTGACTATCAATTGCACCCAGTACGTAACACTATTCAGCACATCGATTTCCAGCGCGTTTCAGCGACTGAGAAAATCCACGTTAAAGTGCCTTTCCACTTCATCAATGAAGATGTGGCTCCTGGCGTGAAAACAGGCGGTGGTAACATCTCCCACATCCAGACTGAAGCTGACGTAAGCTGCCTGGCAAAAGATTTGCCAGAGTTTATCGAAGTGGATCTGGCTAAACTGGAAGCTGGTCACTCTATCCACTTGTCCGAAATCAAGCTGCCAAAAGGCATTGAGTTCGTACAACTGGCACACGGTGACGACGCTGCCGTGGTTTCTATCGCCAAACCACGTGGTGGTAGCGGCGACGAGGAAGCTGCAGAAGAAACTCCAGCAGCCTAAGCAGGCCCGGCGGTTATCCGCTACAATAAACGCGCACTCTTCAGTGCGCGTTTTTTCTTTGTCTGACACAAATACACACCATGACTGGCATTAAACTGATTGTAGGCTTGGGCAACCCCGGCGACAAATACACCATGACCCGGCATAACGCGGGTTTCTGGTTTGTGGATTTACTGGCACAACAATCCAATAGCCGCCTGGCGGCAGAAGCCAAACTGTTTGGGATTGCCGGTAAGTGGTTGCCACATAGTGACAAATGGCTGCTCAAGCCGAGCACCTTTATGAACGCCAGCGGCAAATCCGTGGCAGCCACCGCCAATTACTACAAGATTTCCCCCGCCGAAATTCTGGTGGTACATGATGAACTGGACCTGCCACCCGGCCAGGCCAAACTCAAGTTTGGTGGCGGTCATGGCGGTCATAACGGCTTGCGGGATATCCATGCCGCACTGGGCACCGCAGATTACTGGCGCTTGCGCCTAGGCATCGGTCATCCAGGCAACAAGGCAGAAGTGGTCAATTTTGTCTTGAAAGCTGCGGGCAAAGACGAGCAGCAAGCCATTGATGACAGCATCATCAAGGCTACCACTGTCAGTGATTTACTGGCCCAGGGGCAATTTGAAAAAGCCATGTTGCAACTGCATAGCAAATAAAAAAGGGCGCAACAACGCCCTGGTGTTTTTAGCCCTTTTAAAACAATGGAGCTCTCTGGTTTTATGCTCAGCGCCCCAGAACAGACTTCTGGTGCCACTCCTGATGCCAGCGTACAAATGCTTCCGGCCGCAACGGTGGCGAAAAATAATACCCCTGACCAAAGTCGCAGCCCATCTCCTGCAACATACTCAATTGGACCTGGTTCTCTATCCCCTCTGCAATCACCTGCATGCCCAAGCTATGCGCCATGACAATAATGGCACGGCATAAAGCCTCATCTTCGCTAGACGTGCCTAGCTCACTGACAAAAGAGCGGTCAATCTTGACGTAATCAATCGGGAATTTTTTGAGGTAAGACAAGGCCGAGTATCCGGTGCCAAAGTCGTCCAAGGCCACTTGCACCCCTGCCTGCTGATATTGGCTCAGGCGTTCACTGATTTGACTGTTGCCATCCAGCAATAAGCGCTCGGTAATTTCCACCACCACCATATTGCCTTCATAGTACCCATGAGAGACTTTCGATAACCAGTCATCTTGTTTTCTGTACTCGGTGGCAAACTGCACCGGCGACTTATTGATCGCCATCTGGAACAGTGGATGCAAGGACTGACGCCACTGACGACATTGTTCAATCGCCGTTTTGAATACCCACTCGCCAATAGGAATAATCAGCAAGTTATCTTCTGCTATGCAGATAAACTCCATAGGCGGGATCAAACCCTTGACCGGATGCTGCCAGCGCAGCAAGGCTTCCGCTTTCACCACCATATTGGTCTGTAAATTCACTACCGGCTGATATTCAAGGAAAAATTCTTCATGATTAATCGCCTGCCGCAAATCATGTGACAGGCGCATACGTTGCTCTGCGTTCTGCTGCATGCGGGGTGTAAAGTAGGTGAAACAGTTGCCGCCTTTTTGCTTGGAAGCATACATCGCCTGGTCGACGCGCTTCATCAAGTCATCCTTGTTCGCCGCATCATCCGGGTAAATGGCAATCCCCAGGCTGGCCGCCACATAGGCATGTGTCTCATCCAGTTGAAAAGGCTGGGATAACGCATCGAGCACTCGCTGCGCCAACGCTTCAACATACCCGGCCGTGGCATCACTCAGCATCAACACAAACTCGTCACCCCCCAGCCTGGCCACAAGGTCTTTGTTGCCCACACACCCGGCCAGCCGCTTGCCAGCCTGCAGCAATAACATGTCACCCTGGTCGTGCCCTTGCGTATCGTTTACTTCTTTAAAGCGGTCCAAATCCAGGAAAACGACAGCCAGTTTCTGGCCATTGCCTTTAATCGCTTGCAGTCCCTGCTCCAGCCGGTCAAGAAACAGGCGCCGGTTGGGTAAACCGGTCAATGTATCCACGTTGGCATATTGCCAAACCACCTCTTCTGACTGCTTGATTTTGGAGATATCGGCCAGCGTGCCCAATATCCTTGTCGGCTTGCCGTGTTCATCGTGCATCAATACCCTGCCACGGTCGAACACCCATTTCCAGCTACCATCCGGGCAGAGCAAGCGGTATTCAATCGCATACTGTTCTCTCTCGCCATCCAGTACCTGCTGCTGCAACGCCGTCACTTCAGGCACATCATCAGGATGGATACGCTGATGCCAGGCATCAGGTTTATGGTCACCCTTCTGCGGCGCAAAACCCAAAATCTTTTGCCAATGTTCGGAAAAAACAATTCTGGCCTCGGTAACATTCCAGTCCCATACACCGTCACCCGTGCTTTCCATCGCCACTTTCCAGCGCTGTTCACTGCTACTCAGCGCCCGGCTATATGTTTCGAGTGCGTGTCGCGTGCGGTTCCGTATCACAAAAAACTGTACCATCCCCGCCAACAATAGGCTGATGACCACACCCAATATCCCTACATCATTGGCATTACGGTAATCGGTAGCCGCCTCAAATGCCGGGGTTGAACGCGCCTGCAACCGCCATACCTGGCCATTCAGATTCAGGGTAGAGGCGGTACTCCACGCTGGTTCCGTGTCATGCACGTGCGCCCCTTCACTCCCCCCGCTGTGATACAAGGGCACCTGCCCCTCAACACGCCCCAGGTCGAATACGTCAAAATGGATCAGCCGCTGCTCTATCGGGCGCAGGGCTTCTGCCAACATGGTGTTGACATCAAAACGTAAAAATACCCAGCCATTCAAGCGGGCTCTGCGCTCTCCAGGTTTCGCATCAGGCCTGCTGCGATATACCGGTGCATTAAAAAGATAATTTTTGTACGGATGCAACTCGCTATTCATTGAGGCATGACGTGACATTACCAGGCGGTCACCATCGCCCGCTTCCAGCAAATCGGCGCGCAACTGCCCATCCAGGAATGCGTTCTTGAGCAAGACCTCCCGATTGGCGTCATTGCGTGGCTCAACATAGAGGACAGGCGCCATCTCATCATCGCCTTTGACAAACTCCATCTGTTTGAGCAACTGTTGGATAGGCATCTCCAGGTCTTTAAACGTCTCTGGGTGATGCAGATGAATGTACTTGATAAATCCCAGCGCACTCAGGCTGTTATATTCAGGACTTTGGGTAAAGTCCTCCACATACAACCTGAACTCATCCGCCGAGACAAACTCCGAGGAAATATAAAGTTGTTCTACGCCTTTTAATATTTGGCGATAAGCATTCAGGCGTTGCTTGATGCCTTCAGACGCAGACAGTACGGACTGCTTGAATTTAACCGCTTGTAGCGCCTCGGCATGGTGCCGCTCACTCATCCACAGCAAAAAAGTGGCTTGTAATGCGCAACACAAGACCACGACGGCCATCCATCGCGACGACCGTAGC
>DATMSK010000216.1:0-5975 GCA_035565395.1 Methylophilus sp.
CAGCGGGTGGTTCTGCCAAACAAGGCCGGGACCGCAAGTTCCAGGCGATTTTGCCGCTCAAAGGTAAAATCCTTAACGTAGAAAAAGCGCGTTTTGATAAACTGCTAGGCTCTCAGGAAATCGCCACGCTGATTACCGCCATGGGTACTGGCATTGGCAAAGACGAGTTTAAGCTGGAAAAATTGCGTTATCACCGCATCATCATCATGACAGATGCTGACGTCGATGGCGCGCACATCCGTACCTTATTGCTGACGTTCTTCTACCGCCAGATGCCAGAGCTGGTTGAGAATGGCCATATCTATATTGCGCAACCACCATTGTACAAAGTTAAACAGGGCCGTGATGAGCGTTATCTGAAGGATGAGCATGAGCTGGATGAGTATCTGCTGAACTCAGCACTGCGAGATGCCGTGCTGGTGACCAAAGAGGGTGGCGATATTCTTAAAGATGAAGCGCTAGTCAGCATTGCCAAACAAATGGTATTGACTGAAGCCGTTATTCGCCGTATCGCCAACCTGTATGACGAAAGCGTTCTACGTGCAATCCAGGATTTAGGTGACCTTGATCTGAGTACAGAATCAGCTGCCAAGACAGCGGCCGAAAAACTGCGTCCTATTCTGGGAGCAGCGGGCTCAGAAGTGATTGTGGCGCAAGATACTGAGACCAGTGCTTACCGCCTCGAAGTCAATAAATATGTGCACGGTAATCTGCAAAGCTGTGTCATTGATGCCGAGTTCCTGAGCAGTGGCGATTACCGCCAGATCAACCGCACCTCACAGATGGTGAATAACCTGTTAGGTGAAGGCGCGATGATCAAGCGCGGTGAAAAAGAGCAAAAAGTCAGCACTTTTAAACAGGCGCTAGACTGGTTGCTGGGTGAAGCCAAACATAACCTGAATATCCAGCGCTATAAAGGGTTGGGCGAAATGAACCCTGAGCAGCTGTGGGAAACCACCATGGATCCTACTGTACGCCGCTTGCTTAAAGTGCAAATTGAAGATGCCATTGGTGCAGATGAGATATTCACCACATTGATGGGCGATAATGTGGAGCCAAGGCGTGCATTTATTGAAAGTAACGCACTCAGTGTCAGCTCACTGGATGTATAGTTTTCCATAGGATTATTTAATGCTTCAATAATAAAAAAGGTCCCGAAGCGGGACCTTTTTTATATCATTCATCCGACTATTTAGCCTCGAAACATTTAAAAAGCATTTGTCGTGTAAACAGAAAACTTTGACGGTGTTTTCATGCGCTGTTTAGTTTTGAATGTGGGTTTCAGGAAAGCATCAATAGCAGCGGCCAAACGCACAGGTTCATCATATGGCAAGCCATGCCCAACATCCGGGATGAGTTTGTACTGCAGATCTGGATTAATCTCGTGCAATTCACGCGCCGTTTCAGACGAAACGATGCCTTCACTCCCTAATACCAGTAGGGTTGGAACATAAATATTCCGAATCAGCTCCTCAAATTCAGGGTTAGGCGGAATCAGCACATCAAACGCTTTCACACTGGTTTGCAGCCTCGCTTCAACAATATGTTCAAGCAACTCAGATGAACGGAAACGATGTTTTGCCTTAGCTTCTTTAAACAACGCTTCCTTGGTAGATTTAAGCATCTGCCGATGTTGTTCTACGATGCCGCTTTCGTAAACTTGATCCTGCCATTCCGGGCTGATGAAGGTTGGGTCAGCCAGGATAATACCGCTAATCGCAAAGCCTAACCGGCTGGCTACCATGGCTGCAGTCATGCCGCCCATCGAGTGCCCCAGCAAATACGGATTTTTAATATCGAGTGTTCTGATCAGCTCAATCACATCATTTGCATGGTCCTGGTAGGTGTATCCATGCTGTGGCGCACTCGACATGCCATGACCTCTGGCGTCCGGCATGATGATGTCATAGTGTGGCTCCAGTTCGCGTGCCAATTGCGACCAGCAGGCGCCACTGCCTGTTAAGCCATGCAAGGCAATTAAAGTGGGTTTTTCACCGCCAGTTCTCAAATAGTGAATATTGATCCCGTTGGCGCGACAAACCGCTTTTGTCCAGTTTTGCGAAATAATGTTTTTACGTGTCATGATTAAAAGCGCCTGAAAGAACCTGTGACGACACCCCAGATGGCGAATTGCATCTGGCCCTGAATGAGGATGGGTGAATATTTGCCTGAAGAGTTAGCCGGTAATAATTTTGGGTTGCCGTCTTTTTGTTTAGCCAGGATTTTGACAGTGAACTCGCCATCAATCATGGCCAGCACAATATCGCCCACTGCCGGAATCTTGTCTTTTTCCACAATGGCTTTATCGCCTGGCATCAGGCCCACCTCAATCATGGATTCCCCTTGGATCGTGACAAAAAAAGTTTTGTCCGCTTTATTAATCAGGTATTCATTGGGATCCATGCGCGAATCAACATCGCTGTCAGCGGGAGATGGCAAACCGGCAGGCACCTTGGACTGATAAAGAGGCAAGCTGATGCTTTCTAGCGCTTCAGATAACTGAACAAACTCTTCAATGCTATCCAGGTTGTCTTTCAACTCACTCAGGCGCTGCTTCTTTGCATAGGCTTCCAGAAAGCTGGTGATTACAGGCTTTTGGCTGTTAGGCACGCGGATGACGCTGGTCTCTTCCTTGTAGAGACCAGTCCCTGCTTTACGCCCGCCACCTGGTTGCCGGATACGCTCTTTTTTAATTTCTTCGCTCATGTTATTTGTGTAACAAAAATAATGTTATTATCGTAACAGAAATAAATGAAAGATTTCTACTCCTTTTTGAATTTATTTTCTATATTTATTTAGCCAAAAAACTCCACATGCAACTCAAGCAGAAACTTGAAATACTGGCGGATGCTGCAAAATACGATGCCTCATGCGCTTCTAGTGGTACGGACAAACGTACTTCCAGCGACGGCAAAGGCATAGGCTCGACCACAGGCATGGGCATCTGCCATAGCTACGCACCTGACGGGCGCTGTATTTCATTGCTGAAAATATTGCTGACTAATTTCTGCGTGTATGACTGTATCTATTGTGTTAATCGCGTCAGCAGCAATGTGCCGCGCGCGCGGTTCAGTGTGGATGAGGTGGTGAACCTGACATTGAGCTTTTACCGCCGCAATTATATTGAAGGGCTGTTCCTGAGTTCAGGCATTATTCGCAATCCTGACTACACCATGGAGCAGGTGGTAGAGGTCGCTCGCGTATTGCGCGAGGTGCATGATTTCCGTGGTTACATCCACCTCAAGACCATTCCCGATGCCAGCCCGGAACTGATGGCACGTGCTGGCCTGTATGCTGACCGACTGAGCATCAATGTGGAGTTGCCGACCATTAGCAGCCTGCAGACACTGGCGCCGGAGAAAGATGGGCAGGCCATCCGCCGTTCCATGGGGCAATTACGGCTCAAGATAGAGGAAAGCAAGGACAAGACACTGACCGGCAAAAAGCCCAAGCGTTTCGCGCCTGGCGGCCAGAGCACACAGATGATTGTCGGCGCGGATGCCACCGATGACCGTGCCATCCTGGATACCAGCGCTAACCTGTATGGCGCTTACCGTTTGCGGCGTGTCTATTACTCTGCCTTTAGCCCCATCCCCGATGCCAGCAAGATGTTGCCGCTCAAGGCACCACCCTTGGTACGCGAACACCGGCTCTACCAGGCTGATTGGCTGCTGCGCTTTTACGGTTTTGAGGCCGACGAGATCGTGACCGGGCACGATGGCATGCTGGACCTGGATGTCGATCCGAAGACGGCCTGGGCGCTGCAACATCGCGAACAGTTTCCAGTAGACCTTAACCGTGCATCCAAAGCCATGTTATTGCGTGTCCCTGGATTGGGGGTCACCAGTATTGCCCGCATCCTGGCGGCGCGCAAAGTACGTGCCATACGCTACGATGACCTGGCCCGCTTGCGGGTTTCGCTTAAAAAGGTGCTGCCGTTTATTCTGCTGCCGGATTATCATCCAGGACATCGTCTTGACGACCAACACTTAAAACAGCGTTTGCAGCGGACCATCCCACCACAACAGTTTGGCTTATTTGAGTCCGTCTAGTATGGTGCTGGTCCGGCTCAAAAATGAAACTGATTTTGACGGTTGGCGTACTGCAGCACGGTCCTTGCTGGCGCAAGGCATTGCGCCTGAGGCGGTAGACTGGCGGGTGAGTGATACAAGTCCTGGGCTATTTGATACGCCTGAGTTTGTCCCCGCGCATATACCTGGCTGGGCATTCAGTGTCTCCCGTGATTTCTTTCAGCTATGCAAGACCGCTATCCTTTACCGCGATCCCATGCGCTTTGGCCTGCTTTACCGCTTGCTTTGGCGGCTGCATGAAGTGCCCGAGCTGTTACAGATGTCGTTTGATCCGGATGTGATTAAAGCAAGACAGATGGCACAGGCCGTCCGGCGTGACCTGCACAAGATGAAAGCATTTGTCCGTTTCCGCGAAATCAAGATGCAAGACCAGGAACCACATTTCGTCGCCTGGTTTGAGCCCAGCCATCATATTGTAGAAGCATCCGCAGCCTTTTTCAGCGGCCGGTTTACCAATATGCGCTGGTCCATCCTCACCCCGGAAATCTGTATGCATTGGGATAGCCATCAGTTGCATTACAGCCCGGGGGCGAGTAAGGCAGATGCACCGGCCGAGGACGCGGACGAAGTGTTATGGCAGTCTTATTACCGTAGTATTTTCAATCCGGCACGCCTCAAGGTATCGGCAATGCTGTCAGAGATGCCGAAAAAATACTGGCGCAACCTGCCCGAAGCAGCCCTCATTGCAGACCTGATCGCCAACGCCGATCAGCGCAAGGATATGATGATTGCGGCAGCGGCGACAGAACCGACACGCAAGATCGTGAAATATCTCCCCGACAAGGAAGGGGACGGGATGAGGGCGGAAGCCGTAGGCGCACAGGCTGCCTTATACCGGCTCAATGAGGAGATGTTAGCCCATGGGGCGTTTGAACTCGCTGCCTATGCTACTCAGGCGGTGATGGGCAGCGGTGCCGTGCCATCGTCTATCCTATTGCTGGGCGATCAGCCCGGGGAGCAAGATGATCTCGCTGGCCAGCCCCTTACCGGTCCGGTTGGCACATTGTTGGATAAAGCCTTGAATGCGAGGGGAGTAGGGCGGTCAAATGTTTACGTGACCAATGTACTTAAACATTACGCTTTCAGGTTACAGGGTACGCGACGCGTAGCACGTGCGCCAGAAGCGCGTGAAATCCAGGCCTATTTGCCCTGGTTGCGCGCCGAAATCGCAATTGTAGAACCCTCAGTGATCGTCGCTCTCGGTCCGGTTGCGGCACGTGCGCTTACTGGCAGGGCGATGGATATGGAAGCCTATCGGGGAAAACGGTTATCGCTGACGGATGGCCGTCAGGTAGTAGTGACATATCACCCTGCCATGATCTTGCGCATAGCGGATCAGGCAACAAAACAGTTGCGTTACGCACAGCTGCTCAATGACCTCACCTTGGCGGCAAAGGTGGCGACGCAGTGTGTGTTTGAAAAAAGTTAAAAGGTGATGAGGCGGAAACGTTTACGCCGCCATCGCGCAGCGATGCGCATATAGCTGCGTAAGCTCCTCACCCAACAGCTTACATGCCTCCTCGTAAGTTACGCGGGAAAGCAATATGCGGTCACCTTTGGCAGGCACAAACAAAAAGGATTGATTACTCACATCAGTAATAAACTCACCGACAATGGCGTCATTAATGGTGACAACATCCAGGTTGGCCTGCAGTTCTGATTTTTTGAATTCTATTTTCATCATTATTGCCTTATGTAGTCACTCACATAAAGAGAGGCTTCCGCAGAAGCCCTCTCGTCTCCAGCACGACCCGCCCTGACAAGGGGTTGCCTTGCGTGCTGTATATATGAAGATTAACGGCAAAAAATGGATAAATTTATAGGGCAAATGCGCGTTATTTTGTAGGAATATCTTTACGTCTCTGGAGAGGTGCTTTCCATTTC
>DATMSK010000217.1:0-4933 GCA_035565395.1 Methylophilus sp.
ACCACTTGCCAGTGCCCATCCACTTTTTGCAAAGTACGGTCACAAGCCAATTCGGAATAATTCACAGGCATATCAGGTAACGCTTCCACCACGACTTGTCCTTGTGAACGCAGGGTGTCAATCAGCGACAATAATTCAGCATCTGCAGCCACGGGGGCAAGAATGCCTTTGTTTAATGTGGCGGGACCCAAAGCTTGCAATGCTCCGCGCAAATCAAGGCTAAAGCCGGTGGCAGGACGTGCACGGCCAAATGCGGCACCGACTTCATCATAACGGCCACCTAATGCAATCGGCCCGGCATAGCCTTTGGCGTAGGCGGCAAATACCATTCCGCTATGGTAGTGATAGCCGCGTAACTCGCTCAAATCTATGGTAACGGTAACATCTGCATTGTTTAAAGCTTTAGCCACTGTTTCCAGTTCGTACAATGCCTGCTCCAGCTCTGCAGAGGCAGGCAATGTATCACTTGCCTGCTCCAGCACCTCTATGCCACCGTTTAACTGAGTTAGCGCAATAAAGGCATTGCGGGATTTTTCAGGCAGGTTGGCTACCAGCGTTTCAACCAGTGTGATGTCTTTTGCCTGTAGTGCAGCCTGTAGAGATTGCTCCTGCTGTACGCCCAGTTGCGCCATGTGTGATAACCCAGCAAAAACGGCAGCGTGACTCAGGTCCACAAACAAAGTGCGCATCCCCAGCAACTGTAGCGCTTTTACCATCAGTCGCTGCACCTCAATATCACTTTCGATACCGGCATGCCCGTACAGCTCGGCACCGAGTTGTAAAGGCTCACGTGTGCGCGCCAAGCCATCCGGCTTGGTACGTAATACGGTACCTGCATAACACAATCTGGAAACACCCTGATGATTGAGCATGTGCGCATCAATACGCGCGGCTTGCGGCGTCGTATCGGCACGCAAACCCATCAAACGGCCAGTCAGTTGATCTACAACCTTGAATGTCGCGATGTCCAGGTCATGTCCTGTACCCGTTAATAACGACTCCACATATTCCATCATGGGTGGTACGATGTATTGATAGCCATGAACCCTAAACAAGTCCAGCAACTGTCTGCGGTAAGTCTCAAGACGCGCTGCTTCCGCAGGCAATACATCTTCAATATATTCAGGAAGTAACCAATTATGCATCCCGCCATTATACCTGCAAACCCCCACCTAAGACACGGGTTTAGCAATCGCGATTGACAACGCTCGTGGCAACGCACAATAAAAAAGCACACCCAAGGTGTGCTTTTTAGATGTCCATACGATTAATGGTTAAACCACAGAATCAACAGGCCTATCAGAGCAGAAGCAAATCCGATAAAACGGATCTGCCCATCGCGCAGTTGCAATAGCTTTTCAAAGGTCTGGCGCCAGGCTTGTGTAAACAGTAAAGGCATCAACCCCTCTATCAGCAACACACCACCTAGCAGCCACCACCAGTTCATCGCAAGCGTTTAAATTATTTCTTGCCGCTACTGCGCATGTACTTGAAGAAATCTGAGCTCTGGTCAATCACCATGACGTCAGACTTACTCTTGAAGCTGTTTTTATAAGCTTCCTGGCTACGGTAAAAAGCATAGAACTCTGGATTTTTACCAAATGCCTGCGCATATACTTCAGCCGCTTTGGCATCGCCCTCACCTTTGACTTTTTGTGCGTCGCGGTAGGCTTCAGCAATAATCACTTCGCGTTGCCTGTCAGCATCGGCACGGATTTTTTCAGCCGCTGCAGCACCCTGTGAACGTAACTCATTAGCGACAGACTTACGCTCGGCCTCCATACGCTGATACACGGACTCACTTACCTCTTTAGGCAAATCAACACGGCGCAAACGCACATCCAGAATCTGGATACCCATCTGGCGGCTTTCCTTGTCTGCGCGCTGACGCAGGATTTCCATGATTTCTGAACGCTCGCCAGAGACGACGTCATGGATAGTGCGTTTACCAAACTCAGCACGCAAGCCATCATTCACCATTTGTGACAAACGGCGCTCAGCCTGCACTTCATCACCGCGGACAGACACATAGTATTTGGACGGATCAACAATGCGCCATTTGACAAATGAATCGACCAGTACGTTTTTCTTTTCACTGGTAATGAAGCGGTCAGGCTCCTCCCAGTTGAGGGTCAGGATACGTTTATCGTAATAGCGGATATTCTCCACCATAGGCATCTTGAAGTAGAGGCCAGGCTCACTTTTAACCGACACAATTTCACCGAGGCGGAACACCAAAGCATACTCACGCTGATCCACGGTATAGGCTGAAGAGGTAATGATCACCAGTAGAACAAATACCCCGATTAACAGACTTCCAATATTTCTCATCATAATATTCCTTCAGGGCAGACTAGCGATATTCGCGATCACGATTTCTCATGGCATCACGAGAGCGATCCAGTACGCTTGAATCAGCTTGTGGCTCTTGCACCGGTTTTTCGGAAGCGGCTGCAGATGCAGAGGATCCACTCGCGCCCGCGCCACTCATTGTCATGAGTTTATCCAGCGGCAAATACAGCAAACTGTTGCCACCCTTCTGGTCAACCAGCACTTTGCTGGTATTGGCCAATATATGCTCTTGCGCGTCCAGATACAGACGCTGACGGGTCACTTCAGGCGCCTTGTTGTATTGCGCCAAAATCTGCTCGAAACGATCAGCATTACCTTTAGCTTCGTTTTCCACACGCAGTTTGTAACCTGCAGCCTCTTCGGCCAAACGGGCAGCTGTACCACGCGCTTTCGGGATCACATCATTCGCATAAGCCTGGCCTTCATTTTTCTGGCGCTCCAGATCCTGCTTGGCTTTGACGGCATCATCAAATGCCGCCTGCACCTGTTCGGGCGGTTGGGCATTCTGCATGGTGACGTTGACGATATTGATACCGGATTTATATCGATCCAGCACTTCCTGCATCAGTTTTTTAGCCTTGGCAGCCACTTCTTCACGACCCTCGTACAAGACAAAATCCATTTTGCTTTTGCCGACCACTTCACGAATGGCTGTTTCTGCAACACCACGCACGCTCTCTTCAGTAGAACGGTTACTGAACTGATAGTCTTCTACTGACTTCAAGTTATATTGCACCGCCACTTGCAAGTCGATGATATTTTCATCATCCGTTAGCATCAGCGACTCGCGTAACTCTTTACTGCGGCCAGACTCACTGTCAAAAGAACGGTAACCCATTTCTATGGTACGCACCTGCTCCAGGTTCACGTTTTCTACCGTTTCAATCGGGAATGGTAAATGCCAGCGCGGGCCAGGCATCGTGGTTTCTACATGTTTGCCGAAACGCAATACCACCCCACGCGAACCCTGGTCGACAATATAAAAACCGGAGCCTAACCAAATCAAAGCCACCAAACCAAGAATAGGCGCGACAGGCAATGGTTGTGGCGCAGGCGCAGCGCTCCTTGGACCACCACCCTGTCCACCTTTGTTACCAAACAGACGGTTCAGCTTTTGATTCAAATCCTTGAATACCTCATCCAGGTCGGGAGGGCCTTCGTTATTCTTATTCCAAAAGCCTGGGAATTTTCTCATGCTAGTACTCCGTATTTTTTGATTTTCAGACACATACTGAATAGTTACCTACTCAGTATCGCCTTAGACATAAGCACTTTCTTCTGTACTCAGTTTTTTCAAGTATTGTTGATGCTCCAACAGTGCCTGGCGCAAGTCTTCAATGCCAGTACCGTCTTTGGCCGAGACGCGAACAGTACGGATATTACCATACTCATCTCGGTCGATTCCCGGAGCCATGCCCATGCGGTCAATCTGGTTCAGCACCAGGATTTGGGGCACTTGCGCTGCACCGATTTCATTCAAGACAATATTGACCTGTTCGATTTGTGCGTCTCGGTTAGGGCTGGCAACATCAACGATGTGCAGCAACAAGTCTGCCTGCGCAGCTTCTTCCAGCGTCGCACCAAAAGCTTCAATCAAGGTAGTTGGCAAATGCTTGATAAACCCGACTGTATCGGACAGCACGACCGGATAGCCCTCCGGCAGATGCATTTTGCGCGAAGTCGTATCGAGGGTAGCAAACAGCTGGTCGGCTGCATACACGCCTGAGTGCGTCAGTCTGTTGAACAAGGTAGATTTACCAGCGTTGGTATACCCGACCAGTGACACTGTCATCAAATTTGAACGTTTACGTGCACGCCGCTGCATACCACGTTGCTGCTTGAGCTTACCCAGCTTTTCACGCAACTGCTTGACGCGCACGCGCAGCATACGCCTGTCCAACTCCAACTGGGTTTCACCAGGGCCACCACGCACACCAATCCCGCCCTTTTGGCGTTCAAGGTGGGTCCAGCCTCGTACCAGGCGAGTAGACAAATGCTCCAACTGCGCCAGCTCTACCTGCAACTTGCCTTCATGCGATTGCGCACGCTGGGCAAAAATATCCAGGATCAAGCCGGTACGGTCTACCACCCGAGCTTCAAGGAGTTTTTCCAGGTTACGTTGCTGTGACGGGCTTAAATCATGATTAAAGGCAGCCACTTTACTCTCTTGGGCCGCCATCAAAGCCTTAAGCTCATCCGCCTTACCTGAGCCGATAAAATACTTGGGATCGGGAGTTTGGCGCTTGCCTTCCAGCGTCGCAGAAATATTCAGTCCGGCAGTGCCGGCGAGGTGGCGGAGCTCTTGCAAACTTTCTTCATAATCAGCATCACCAAAATTGACACTGACCAGAACAACGGCATCTCCGCCGGTTGGTCTATCAAACATGCATTAAGATTCTTGTGCGGTTTCGTGCGGTGCCAAACTCACTGGACGGGCTGGGACAATCGTTGAAATTGCGTGTTTATAAACCATTTGAGTCACGGTGTTTTTCAACAGAATGACATACTGGTCAAACGAGTCGACCTGGCCTTGCAGTTTAATCCCGTTTACCAGGTAGATAGACACTTGTACGTGTTCTTT